>DMEM01000107.1:8501-14967 GCA_003450915.1 Alphaproteobacteria bacterium | reverse complement strand
ACTGAGCTCTTGTGCTACAAAACATGAAATTAGAAACTTTAACCTACATGTGTTTAATGATGACACAAACTTTATTGAAAGAAACCTAAAATGTTCTAGCACATACCTTACAGATGAGTATGACTATGTAAGCAATGAAATCTTTAGATGTTCAAATAAACCTGGTAGTGTTTTCTTAGAAGTTGAATCAGATGGTAATAACTCTAATGATTTAAAAACTGTAACATTATTCTGGAAAGATTGGCATAATGACCTAAATCCTGAACATACAGAAGTTACAGCTAGACAGTATGCTGCAGTTTTTGCAAAAATGTATACTAGAGATAAGCAAATTGAATTTATGGATGCCTTCTTCAACGATATCCCTACTGAATTTGACAGCGTAATTTATAAGGTTAAACTTACAAAATCAGAAAAAAAATTCTACGATTTAAGAAAAGCTCAAGTAACTTTCAAAAAAGCTAAAAAATAGAATTAAAAAAATAAAAAATAGCCTCCTCAGAGGCTATTTTTTTCGTTAACGATAACTTAAAAGCTACAAAATCATACTTAATAAAAAGGCAAAAACTGGAATTGCCAATATATGTGAATCAAAACGATCCCAAACCCCGCCGTGTCCTTTTAGCAAAGAACCCGAATCATCTAGACCTGCACAACGCTTACAATAAGACTGTAGTAAATCTCCAATTATTGAAGAAGCCACCAGCAAAAAACCCAACGCAAGGATTCTTCCTAGAGAGTAGTCGTATAAAGTATACATTGTTAAAGTAAAAATTAAACCGCCTGCAATAAGCCCTCCTAATGCACCGATTACGGTCTTATTAGGACTAATTGAAGGGGCAAGCTTTAAGATAAACTTATCACCTAGTTTTTTACCTGCAAAATAAGCTCCAGTATCCGCTGCAGCAATCGACCCCATAATTATTACGATAAAATAAACAAAGTCATCATATTGTAATAATGATGCTACGCCTTCATAATAAGTAATAAGCAATAAGCTAGATATTAATACGACTTTAAAAACCTTGTTTGGACTTTTTACAGCTTTTATTATTTTTAACATTTCCATAAAAGAAAATGCCCCGATAGCAAATAAAAATAAGGATATCGCTTTATCCCCTATTGCTAGACAGACAAAAAATATAACTAATAGTGTTAATGATGTTTGAAACCGAACCTTAAAATCGGTCATGTTTACCTCTAAAAGATAGAAAAATGTAAGCGCATCATAGATCTTTAAAATCAAAATGTCAATTTTAAGAAGCTATAGATTGCAAAGCATTCGAAAAACCTTGCATCTTCACTAATTTATGGTATAATAATTTCTGTATAGAATAAATACAGAGCTATAAATAAAAGTAATATCTAACCTGAGCACATATTAAATCAGGTTTTTATTTTTTACTATAAAAATGATATAAAACCATTGAAAAAAGGGTAAAATTATGGAAAGAGTTTACATTACAATATACGGTCTTGAAAAACTAAAAACAGAACTTGATCATATGAAATCTGTTGAAAGACCTGCTATTATCGAAGCTATTGCTGAAGCTAGATCTCATGGTGACTTATCTGAGAATGCAGAGTATCACTCAGCTAAAGAAAAGCAAAGCTTTATTGAAGGAAGAATTCAAGAACTTGAAGCAAAAATCTCAACAGCTAGCGTTGTTGATCCAACCAAAATCAATGAAGAAAAAGTAGTGTTTGGAGCTACAGTAAGAGTTGTTGATGTTGATACTGAAGAAGAAAAGTCTTATGCTATTGTTGGTCAAGACGAGGCTGATATTGACAAAAACTTAATTTCAGTTTCATCTCCTATTGCACGTGCTTTAATTGGTAAGGTTGAAGGTGATGAAGCATCATTTACAACACCAGGCGGCAAAAGAACTTTTGAAATTGAAGAAGTTAAATATCAAGCAATTAACATCTAAGACCATTTAATTTAAAGAAAGAAAAAATTATGCATATTGCTATTGTTGGTGCTACAGGCAACCTAGGACAAGACATTATTGATCAACTATCATCATTAAACAGAGGAAATATTACTCTTAGTGCATTTGCAACAGAAGGCAGCATGGCTGATTCTGTAACTTTTGGTGATCAATCAATTAGTATTGAAGAAGTTAAAGAAGACAGCTTTAAAGATACTGATTTAGCCATTTTAGCAGTTCCTGCACAATTTGCACAAAACATTGCTGACATTGCTATAAAATCAAACACTCAAGTAATTGATGCTTCTGGTGCTTTAATTGATGAAAAAACACCTTTAGTACTTTATAACTCTAATATTAATGATGCTGACGGGTCTAAAAAAGTGATTGTTTCACCTAATCCTTTAGTTCAACAATTAGTTAGCGTGCTAGCTCCTCTTGATAAGTCAGCTGATATTAAAAGAGTTGTAACATCTACATACCAGTCTGTTTCTGGTCGTGGTAAAGATGCTATTGCTGAGCTTTTTGAACAATCTGCAAACTTACTTAGCGGTCAAGACCATATGAGCATTTCTAGTTTTTCTACTCAAATTGGATTTAACTGCATTCCTGCAACATCTGAGTTTATTGGAGAACACACAAGAGAAGAACTACAAATTAGTACTCAAACTCAAATTTTAATGCACAAACAGTTCCCTATTACAGCTAGCTGTATTCAAATGCCGACATTTATTGGCTACTCTCAGGCTGTAAGCATTGAGTTTAACAATCATATTGACTCAACAAAAGTAAGACAAATCCTAGAACTTGCTGAAAATGTTAGTGTTTTAGATAACCCTAAAAATGACGAATATTCTACTCCATATGGAGCAGCAGAAACTAGTAGCATTTACGTATCTAGAATTAGAAATGATATTTCTAACCCTAATACTATTAATCTATGGATTGTTTCTGACAATCTGCAATTAAGTGCACTAAATATTGTAAACATTGTTAAAAAACTATCTTCTCACTAAAATCTAAGATAGTTCAGTATATAAAAAGCATCGTAGAAACAGACGGTGCTTTTTATTTTTTGATAAAAAAGCCACACTTAGCGTTTTTATTAGGTGTTTTAGGCAGTATAAAGTTGAATTTTGAGATAAAAAGTATTATTATTTATAATGAAATAAATAGTGTGTAGTTTTTTGTAGTAACAACCGTCATTGTCAGGCAAAAATTCAAACACACCTTTATAAACTATAAACTAGAACAAGATTTAGGAGAAAGTTCTATGCTAAAGTTATTTAAGTTTCTAAGAAACCAAAGTATTGTGGCTGCAGCCGCGTTAGTATCTATTGCACCATATGCGCAGGCACAAACATCAGAAGACCCAAGCACATTAGAGTCTGTAAGACAAGTTTATGATGAAGGCTTTACAAATACAAATGTTCAAAGCTTTGAATACCTACCAGAAGGTTTTGATAAAGACTATGATTATAGACACGATGAAGATGGTATCAGCATTGATGCATCTGCAAGTTACAGATATAACCTAGACTGGGGCAACAAATATGTTAACACTTCAGGCGGTGAAAATATTACAGTGCTAAACGTTGGTGCTGGTGTTGGTGGTGGTATCGGGCTTGGCTGTAATGGCCTAGACTTAGGACTTGAAGCATTATTTGAATTTGATGCTGGTGATATTTTAGAATATCTACCACAATATATTATGACAAACTTAGCTACAGAAGCTTTAGCTCAAATTTATGCAACTCCTTTAATCTCTACAGTTATGGATGGTCTAAAAGCTATGCAAAACTTTACAGCAGAATTCAAGCAAGCTAGCTGTGATATGAACAAAGTTGAGAATAGAGCTAACGAAATTAAGGCAACTGCTTATAAAGAGTGTATCGAAGAAATTGGAGATGGTGAAAAAGACGGCCGTCCTGCTGAAGCTTATTGTTCAGACCCAACAGGTTTGAGAATAGCTATTGAAGATAAAAAGAATTCATTTAACAATATGGCTCCTATGGGTGAAAGTTTAGCTAAAGTACTAAATGAAACTATGGGTTCTACAGGTGCTGATTATGCAGAACAAAAAGAATATACAATTAAAGACGGTAAGTATGTTCCAAAACCAGGTGATGACCCAGAAGGCAGAGTTCCATCAAAAGGTAGAATTTTAGCAATGTTTATCCCTGATATTCAATTTTCTGCAAGTAGTAATACAGAAGCAAGAGTTGCGCCTACTGCAGAAATAACACCTACAGAGGCAAACAAAAAGGCATATGTAACATCAAACAACTTAATTAATGATGTTTACCTAGATATTATTAAATCTATGGATAAAAACAAAGTATTTAAGCAAGATGCTAGAAATAAAGTGTTTGCAAAATTCCAAAAGTATAAACACCTAGTACTTAACATGTATGGTAATAGAAGAGTATTTACAGATAATAACTCTAATAATTCTAATAGACATGAAAGCACAGGAATTGATGCTATTGAAGAAGCGTTCCTAAAGGCTTCAAATACAAAATTCTCTAGTTTAAGATACAAACACGGTGGTCAAGAAGTAAAAATTGGCCCTGCAGCTGGTCCAACAACAAATATTGGATCTGGTGACTCTATTTTCACAGATAAAGCTAAAGATATGCTTGAGCTTGGTGAACAGTGTTGGGTTCAAGTAGGCTTAAATAACGATAAATACAAATGGGTTTCAGTTCAAAACTCTCCTACTGCAGCATTTAGCATTAAAGCAAGAAATATGAATGAGTTAATCTCAAAACTATCTGAGTGTACAACTGCTGAACTTATAAACTTTGAGGAATTAAACAGAAAAGTTAACAAAGATAGCACATTTGATGATGGTGAAAATCTTCTAGCAGAAGCATACTTTGAGTATCTATCTAAAGAAGCGGCTTATCAAACAACATATACTATTGTTACAGCTTTAGACTTCCAGTCTGATGAAGCAGTTAACTCATCAAATCAAAAGTTACTTGCATACTGCCAATCTAAAGGTCTAGGCAATATGGAAAAAACAGCAGCTAGAAATGGTCAAAAAGGTCTACCTTATCAAACATGTAAAGAATATGCTAAGCAAAATGAGTTAACAGAAGATAAAATTAACTATCTAAACTCTGAAAAAGACAAGAGAAAAGCTGAGCTTGAAATTCTTAAGAGAGATGTCGACCAAGCAGAAAAACGCTACACATCTATTGAAAAAGATATTGATAATAGTAAAAAATAAATTTTAAATTAAAGAAAGTATATAGACATGGAACTACCTCTAATCCTTGGGCTTGATAAAACAGAATATCTGATTATTCTATATAGCTTTATCCAACAACATGTTTTATTTGAAGCAATTGCTGGTAAACTAAACGGAGATATTGCATTTTTAAATGACATGGCAAACACATTTGCAATGTTAGGACTGCTTATTTTAATTTTCTCTCCTAGCTTATGGAAGATGAAATATGTTGTATCATGGTTTGCCCTATTTATCATCCTAGTTTTAGGTGGTAGTTTAGGTCCTCTATTCGGCTATTCTTTTATTCAAACAAAAAGCTATAGTTATGCACCAATGAACAGACCTGTTTTTGTTGATGACTCTGTATGTAAGCCATATCAAGCCAACTGTACATACCTACCAGGAGATCAAGCTGTTCTAGATGCTCAAGCAGAAGCTGGTGTAAAACCATATACTGGTGCAGAACAAGCAAAAGATACTATTGGTAATAAAACTAATGCTGACGGTAAAGCTATTATTGAAGTTGATACTAATGGTTTCTTAAAAAGTATTAATATCAATGGATTTATGCCACAGGTTATTATCTTATACGTGACAAACAAACTAAGATATTCTTTACAAGCAGCTATGAATGACTTGGCTTCAAGAGATGAGCTATCAAAAAGAAAAGAAGCTATAGATTTAATGCAGCACTCTCAAATCACAAATGATCAAGTTAGTATGCTAACTGATGCATTTATAACTATGTGTAAAGCACCTCAAGGTTTAACATATGCAGATACACTATCATTGAACACAACAGAGGCTGTTGCTGCAAGTAATAACTTAGAAGCACAAAAACTAAGTCCTTCAAGCATGTTAAAATTTATTGTTAATAATCAATCAAATAAAGAAGAAGATGCATCTTTACTACCAATGTTATACATTGCACCAGAGCAAGTACTATCTGATGGCACAACTACTATTGATAATGAAGCTGTTGTAAGATTGCTTTCTGATCCTAACATGACAGCACTGGTTCAGCACTATACATTAAATAGAGCTATTGATGGAGCTCCTTCTTTAAGTAACGTTGATCCTGCTACTAACCCTAAGAGACTAAGAACACTAAAAGAAACACCTCTTAATGATATTAAAAAGATGTTTATTGCAAGAAAAGACTCAAAATATGATACAGGAGCAGAGCCTGCTAAGCTATATCAATACTTAAACAGTTTACCTAGCAATGTTACAGTATCACTTGTAGCACCTTTATTAAATATTCCAAAATCAAGTGTTACAGCTGAAAAAAACAAAG
>DMEM01000107.1:0-8446 GCA_003450915.1 Alphaproteobacteria bacterium | reverse complement strand
AAAGTGGATATTCAGCATCATATGTTGTAGCAAATGAAAAAGCACAATCTCAAAAAAATGATGTTGATGTAAAAATGGATAACCAATTAATAGAAGAAAATATTAATGATTTTGACAAATTAAATGCAACAATTGATGACTGCGGTGATTTACTACTAGCACAAAACGCATTATATGTTAACTCTGTTGAAACTAATATTGGCGATATTAAAAACCAAATTATTCAACAATTCCAAAAAACTGGTTCAATGTCTCAAGCTGCTGCACATGTTGCAACTCAAATGCCAGAACTAGCGGCTAGAAATCTAGCTAATAGAATGTCTATTCTGTCTAAAGATCTTCAGGCATCTACAGCATTTGTTAATGCGCTAGGTAGAAGTATGACAATATGTCAGAACCTGACAAACAAAGGTGAAACATGTGATGATGCTGTAAAAGTAAACTCTCAACTTACTAAAATTGCGAGAAAAGCAGGTATTGAAAATCACATAAAAGGTAAAATCAATGATAAATCAACTGTTAAAAACCCGTTTAATTCTGGAATTGCTACTGATCTAGCAGATACAGTTGGTAGAGAGTTTGTTGAAATTGTTGATGGTCCATTAGCATTCTTCAAAAGTATTGGTACATCTTTTGAAAAAGGTGCCTATAGTGCTGTTTTACCAATTGTTAAAAATATTATTCTAGCATTTATTATTGTATTAACACCAATCCTATTAATTATGGGGCTACTTGTTCCAGCATGGGCACCTGGTGTTATAGCAACAGTACTAATTGCCTTATTATATATCAAATCTGTTGATGTAACAATTGTACTTGTTGATGGAATGATTAACAGCATCGATAAAATATTTGACAACCTACTTAAACAAGACGTTGATAATAATGATGCATACAATAACTTTATGGATATCATCTGGGGTATGGCATACATGGCAAGTTTTGCTATCACTGCATTCTTAATGTTTGCTGCTGGTAACACAAAAGCTGTAATGTCAAAAATGGCAGGCCTAGATGGAACTGTTAAATCAACAAGTAAAGAGCTTTATGAAAATGGTTGGAAAGCTGTAAAATCAGGTGTTGGCTTAGCAGCACCGGGCATGGGTAATACTATGATTTCTAGTACTGGAGCATTTAATGCGATAACAGGTACTGTTGCAGGGGCTAAAAACCTAGCTGCCGGTGGCGTTGCATCAACTGGCCAGGAATGGTCACATGCTATCCAATCTAAACAGATTTCTGGCAAAAAAGATTCTGATAAGGTAAAAGAAGAAACAAGCACAACATATTCTGCTGCAAATGGCGGTATGGAAACATCTGTTATGATGGCTGAATATCTTGAAGATAAAGAAATCAAGGCGGCTGAACATCATAAAGATAAAGCATTAGAACCTCATCAAAAAGACCTAATCTTTAAGGAGCAAAAGAATGCTGCTGGAGATAAGAATGCTATAAAACTAGATGCCCATAAATCTAAACAAGAAGCTAGAGATGATAAAAATACCAGAAACTTCCAAAGAGGTGAACCTGATATTTTAAGAATGGACAAAGACCATGCAGATAGATCTCAAGCATTTATGGCTGCTCATGGTATTGCAGATGATGATAGATTTAGTGATACTACTGTTTCAATGCCTGATCCTAGTAACCCTAATAGAACAATACGTAGAAGGGCAAAAGGCGCTAGAACTCAAATGTCTAAAGACTTAGTTAGATCAAACTTAAAAGCATTTAATTATGATAAAATAACAGACTCTGCTCAATTAGCGACTGCTAGAGATGATGCTAGAAGACTTGCTGCTGCAATGACCAATGAGTTATCTCACCAGCTGAAAACAAACTCTACTACTTCTCTAACAAATGACGGGGGCAGAAGCCATACCTTTAACGCTAACAGAGAAGAACTTAAGAAGAATATTGCTGAAAGACTAGCTGCTAAAAAAGGATCACCTATGACGTCAGATAAAATTGAACAGGCCCTTAATGGATTCCTTGGGAAAGATGCATCTGGTAAGTTTACATTAAATGATAAACTAGCCACTCTCCAAAAGGCAGCCGCTAAGCCTGGCAGACCTAAAAACAATGGTGACAATGCAACCTACCAGCAAGGCAGAAAAAAAGGCCCAGGAAAAGGTAGAGGTAAAAAAGGTAAATAATAAATAAGTAAAAAAGAGAGTCTAAGTTATAGGCTCTCTTTTTTTGTCTTAGGTATTGTCTTTATTTATAGTTGTAAGCTTAAATTTAAATTACCTACTTATTTTATGGATGAGCATAACTCCTCTAACCATACCAAACTTGATTTGCTTAGGCTCCCCTCAAGGGGTTAGTGCCTCTATTACTTCGCTCGACGGGCATCTTTATGGCAAGTAAGGTCTTTAAATCTGAGATCCCGGATCAAGTCCTGGATGACACGACATTTTACTATCTTACTCTTCAATATAGAGAAAACAAGGATATCGAAGTTTTTAATAAAATTACATCTTTAAACTAAATTACTAAACAATAAAGTTTAGACATAAAAAAACAACATGAGGGTTAACTCATATTGCTTTCTAATTTTAATAAATAACTTTTAATCCATTAGTCTCCAACGACCGTAGCTATCACGACAAACCATACCAATTGCTGAGTGACCATAACCACCGATACCTGCTCTTGTTGTTTCAAATAAACGGCATGGAGCTTCACCTGGCTGTGTAGGAGTTGATGTTGTTAAAGGACGAATAGCAGATGTTTTACCAGTATTTGGATTTACCCATGCCTTATAAGTATTATCTGGCAAATGCTCAAAAACACCATCTGAATATCTTGTTTTGTTTTGTAGATCATACCTATCAACTTCATCACCCCAAGCAGAACCAACAGCAGTACCATATAATATACCACCTACTGTTGCCCAATCTTTACCTGAGCCTCCACCAAATTGGCTACCAACAACACCACCAACTAATGCTCCTGTTAAAGCACCTAAGCTACTTCTTGAATAAGAACCATCACCTCTTGGTGCACAAGCTGTTACAGCAAGGGCTGTTAATGCTAGAGCTACTATTTTTTTCATTTCCTTAACCTTTATTTTAATTCGGTTTACTCTTTTTTATACAACCGAGCTCAACTTTTAAAAATATAACGAGTATTTAGTATATTATTTTTATACTACCTGTCGAATAGTTTTTCAATATCTGTCATTGAAATTTTTACATATGTTGGTCGACCATGGTTACATTGTGCTGAATTAGGAACCTGCTCCATTTGACGCAACAATGCATTCATATCTTCAACTGTCATCTTTCTTCCTGAACGAATACTACCGTGACAGGCCATAGTCGCTAATATATGCTCTAGTTTTGATGTTAATGAATCAATACCCTTAAGTTCCTTTAAATCTTCTACAAGATCTAAAATAAGCTCTTTAGCAGACATTTTACCCATTAAAGCTGGAGTTCCTCGAACAGCAACTGCTGTTGGACCAAAACCTTCAACTTCTAAACCAAATTTAGCTAACTCTTCTTGAGCATTTACAATTAAGTCAACATCAAACTCACTCATTTCAATAATTTCAGGAATAAGCAATGATTGAACTTCTACTTGTTTAGTCATAATATCTGCTTTTAGCTTTTCATAAACCATACGTTCATGTCCTGCATGCTGATCTAATAGAATAAGACCATCGGTAGTTTGTGATACAATAAATGTATTATGTACTTGAGCAACTGCTGCACCAAGTGGATAGTTTAAGAAATCTTGCTTTGATAGAATCTGCTTTTCTTCATCAACAACGTGAGCTGCCGGAGCTGGTGTTATAGGAGCTTGAAAGTCAAAACTAGCCAGGCCAGCATCTTGATTATTTATTGTATTAAAATTATTACCTAACTTTGATTCAGAAAGCTGCTGCATGTTAGATGCATTAGCACTTGCTTGCCATAAATCATTAGCAACATACTCTGACTGAGGACGCACTTGGGTTTGAGGCTTAAAGTATGATAAAGCTTCATTTGTTGCAGCTGTTGTTGTTTCTTTTGAATGCTCATCTAAAATAGTTTTAACTGAATTATAAATTAGAGAGAATACTTCCCTATCATTTTTAAATCTAATTTCTGCTTTTGCTGGGTGCACGTTTACATCAATTTGACGTGGAGGTAAATCAACAAATAAAACACAAATTGGGTGTCTATTTCTTGCTAAACGATCATGATAGGCTTGTTTTAAAGCAGCTAACATTAATCTGTCTTTAACAGGACGGCCGTTAACAAACATATATTGTTTAGTATTTGTACCTAAATTATGAGTTGGTAATGTTGTATAACCAAAAATTTGCATACGATCACGAATACCTTCAACCGCTACCGCACTTTTTACAAAATCTTTACCAAGTAGTTGACCTAAACGAGGTAGATAATCTTCTAAATCATCACCCATTGATCTTGAGAAATTAACTTTTTCAACACCATCAATAATTAGTTTAAAACTAATTAAAGGGTTTGCAATTGCTGTTCTAATTACTACATCTTGAATTGCTGATTGCTCTGAACGTGTTGATTTCATAAACTTACGACGCGCTGGAGTGTTAAAGAATAAATCACAAACCTGAACCGTTGTCCCTACTTGATGAGAAGCTGGCTTAAGATCAAACTCTCGAGCACCTTCAGTTACTACAGCCCAAGCATTATCAGATTCAGCAGTTCTTGAAGTCAGGGTAAATTTTGAAATAGAGGCAATAGAAGGCAAAGCCTCACCCCTAAACCCAAATGAGTTAATTGAGAATAAATCTTCTGTGTTTTCGATTTTTGACGTCGCGTGACGCTTTAAAGCGTTAAGTAAATCTTCTTGAGCAATACCGCAACCATCATCAGTAATGCTAATTCTATCAATACCACCATTTTCTGCAATAACTGTAATATTTTGAGCATCTGCATCTACACAGTTTTCAAGCAGCTCTTTAATTACTGAAGCTGGACGTTCAATAACTTCACCTGCTGCAATTTGGTTAGCTAAATAATCTGGTAAGATTCTAATTTTATTCATATTTAATTTTTGTCTTCTATATCTATATTTAAACTCAGAGATCCCGGATCACACACTCGTGTAACGTCCGGGATGACAATATTATATATTGTAACATAAATTAAATATTTTTTAAAATACTAATATTTTGTGGTTTTAATGAATAACATGAATTCCAGATCAAACCAAAGATGATAATATTTGGATAATATCGATCCCCAAATCAAAGATTTGAGGATGACATATGAAACTACAAAAAGAGATCCTGAAACAAGTTCAGGATGACGTTTTTATTTATAAGGAGTAACCATTAAATAATAGTTTAAATTGGTAATTAGTAGTTTATTTTAAAAGCCCAGAGTTTACAAATAGTAAATAACAGGGCTTTATAATTTATTCTTATGATTAGTAATAGCTTAATTTAAGAGTGAATATTTTTATTTATAAGATCAAAGTGTACTAACTGCTACATGACTGACCTTAATAAAGTAAAATAGTTGCCATAAATTAATCTATTAGTGTTGGTTTTGGTTTACCAAAGTAGTATCCTTGAGCATAATCAATACCAATTTCATTAAGTAACTCTGCTGTTGGTAAGTCTTCTACCATTTCAGCGATTGTCTTAATTTTCATTTCACTTGCTACGTTGTATAGAGCTTTAACAAACACATGATCTTCAGATGAGTTTGTCATGTTTCTAATAAATGAACCATCAATCTTAATAAAGTCTACATCTAAGTTTTTAACATAATGGAATGATGAATAACCTGTACCAAAGTCATCAAGTGCAAAACAACAACCGTGACGTTTTAAGTCGGCAATAGCAGTTTGTGCTTTACTTAAGTCACGCAATGCTGCAGTTTCTGTAATTTCAAATACGATTGTACCTTTGGGTAGATTTGCATTTTTTACCATTGTACCTAGTTTAGCGATCAATTCATCATCATCAAATGTTAAACCAGAAAGGTTAATTGCTAAAACAACACGCTTACCATCTTCATGGTACCATTTTTTAGCCTGAGTAATAGCCTGTGTTGCAACCTCTGTATCAATTTTAGTATGCATACCAAAGTCTTCAGCTGCTTGAATTAACTCAGCAGGCGGCACAACATTACCTTCTCTATCAATCATTCTCATAAGAACTTCATAACGAGCAACATGGTTTGTATCTGAAAGCAGTACAATTGGTTGGTAATAAAGAACTAATCTATCATTTTCTAAACAATCTGAAATAAAGTCAATCATTTCTAATGATTTAGCAATAACTGAGTCATTGTGCTCTTCTGGGTTAAACAGATGAATTCTGTTACGACCTTTTTCTTTTGCACGAGTTGTCGCAACTTCAGCTTTTCTAACAAGCTCAGATGAGTTAATACCATGTTCAGGGAATCCTACTAAACCAACAGAAATAGTTGCTGAAATTTTAGCATTTCTGTAAACCATTTTGCTTTCTGCAACCTCTTTAACAAGACCATCTAAAATTATTTTAGCTTCTTCTACTGATATCTCTGGCATCATAATTGAGAATTTATCAGATGTAATCCTTGAAACAATATCTCCTTGACGAATAACTTTCTTCAAAATATTACCAATGTGCATTAGGTAATTATCACCAACTTCATTATTATACTGGCTATTAATTAGCTTAAACTGGTCAATATCAACAATTGCAAGCACACCTTCACGTTCATATTTACGTAGGTTTTGAATAGTTCTTGATAATTCATTATAGAATCTTGTTTGGTTAAATAGACCTGTAATTGGGTCATGGTTACCTAACCAATAAACTTGATTTTGTGAGTTTTTCTCAGCTGAAATATTTCTTGAAATACCTCTATAACCTACAAATTTACCTTCTAAGTCATAAACTGGAACACCTGAAACCGACCAGCAAATTTTACCGCTTAAATCACGTCCCCAGAACTCTTCAGTTTGGAATGGTTGAGGATCTTTAAATAAACGCTTGAATAAACGTTGAATACGGTGCTCTTCATCTGGTAAAAAGCTTTTATAAAATTTTTCACCTTGGAATGAGTTATACATACCTTGGCTTTTATTACCAATGTGGAAATATACGTAGTTTAAGTCTAAGTCAATTTCCCATAGCCAGTCTGAAGTATTTGACACCATATCAGAGAAACGGCGTTCGGCTAGTTTTAATCTTAGTCTTAAATCAAAATTATGTTTAGCTGCTAACATTGCATCTTTAACTGAACACTCAGATAAAGACTCTTTTCTTAATACGATAGTTGCTCCGTGATCAATACATGAATGAACGATTTCATCATTATAATCAGATACTAAAATCATAGAACCTATAAATTGGTGAGCAATTGTTCTACATAAACTATCTACAGGAACTGAGTCTAAATCTGTATTGATTAAAATAATATTATAAAATACATCTGTTTTAAAATGCTCGTCAATCGACTTTTTATCATCGTCTAGAGCCATAATTTCAGTATCAGATGCTGTTGTGGATTTAAGAATATATTCATGTAGTTGTTTTTGCAATAGAGGGTCAAAGCCAACCAGTAAAACTGTGCTTCTATCATAGTTGTTATACATAATATTCTTATCCTATAATTTATAAATTAATAAAATCCATTTTATTAAACAAAAAACGTTCGTCTGTTATTTTCTGTTATCTGCTAACTTGTTATCTAATAGATACATAATATCTACTAAGTTATGCATTTCTGTTTGGTCATTGTCGATAACTGCGTAATTTACTTTTACATCTAGTTCTACATCACCAAGAGTATATTTTTTAGATACATCATTTGCCACTCTTTTTGCTAAAATTTCAGCACCTTCTGCTTTTGTTTCTGGCAATACTAGTAAGAATGTATAAGGGCCTGTTCTACCTGCTGAATCTGATGTTCTTTTAAAACTTCTAATTTCTGTTGCTACTTTACTGATAAGTAAGTTTTCTGATTCTGAACCTAACCCCATTAGTGCTGAAGTGTCATTGTCAATTTCAAAAGCAATTAAAGAAAACTTATTGTCATACCTTTTTGATCTAATAATTTCTTTTTCTAAGATATTTAAAATATACCTTCTTGAGAACATATGTGTGATTTCATCATAAATCATTAATTCTTTTAATAGATCCATAGCGTCAGATAAATTATTACCAGATTTATCTAAATCTGTAATTAATTTAGCAACTTTGTTCATATCTTCACTGTTGATTTTATAAACGCCATCTTCTAGAGTTAAAGATAGTTTATTATTTTTGATTTTCTTTAAAAAATTTTCAGTTTTTTCAAGAGCTTGCTCAGCCTGACGAATAAGCTTGATATCTCTTAGAACTGATGATGATTCTTTCATATTATGAAACCCTTTTTATTAGAAATTGTTCTCATCATTTATATAGCTAAAAATAGAATACACTGTTTTTTATATAATGTAAAGATTTTCAAGCACTTTAAACTACCATAAG
>DMEM01000149.1 GCA_003450915.1 Alphaproteobacteria bacterium | reverse complement strand
CAGAAAAACAATTGGTAGTTATAAATTTAAAATATTCCGTCATCCCGGACTACGATCCGGGATCTCAGAAACAAAATACTATAAAAATAAAGAAAGTAAATAATGATAAAAAAATATCCTGTCAGACATATCAAGTCATTTTTTAAGAAAGTCTAAACAATAGAGTTTACCTAGCATTTCCAGCACTGTCAGATAAATTTAAATAAAATGTCAGACCAAAACTTATTGGTGCATATATAAAAGTATAACTTAATGATTTACCGTTTCACAAAAGATATCAATACTGGTATTCTTTCAATCCTGAAACGGTTCCCCAACACAATGAGGCACATCACCTCACAAGGAGCTAACATGAACGCCAATCTTAAAGCAGTGCTAGAATCACAAAACAAAACTGCCATAGAGGCAGGTGCACCGGCACCTGCTGAAGGTTTTGTTTGGGTCGGTTCCGACCCAACTGAATATGATAATGTTGACTATGTTGATACTTTTCAGAATCAAGTCGACCTTACTCCTCACGGAACTCAGATCTTCTACCTCACAAAGCTGGAGGACTGGAAATAACGATAATTGGAAAGGGCTGCATATGCAGCCCTTCTCCTTTTTTTATGCCTTTAAGTCTGAATGATTATAAACTTGAGTTTTGGGCATAACTTGTTTAAATATATCTGTTTGAGTCATTTTATCTAACCAATTCGAAGTTTTGGGGAAATTATCTATAAAATACTGCTCATCTGGCATTTTAAATTGGCGAATAAATGGAAAGATTGCGAAATCTGCCAACTTGGGCTCACTAGCAAACAAATAAGTATCTTCTGAAAGTAATTTTTCTAACTTATATACAAACTTACTTGCCTCCATCTGCCAATCAATCTCATCTTCTGCATAGCGATTAGGATATTTGTATTTATCTAGGGCTTGTTTAAAGCCTGTGTCATTTTCTTTAATTAATTCTAAAGACTTATCCATGTCTTCTAATAAAGATAAAGGATCATGCTGTTTTAAAGCCCACAGCATAACATCTAGACTTTCATCAATAACTGAATTATTAGGCAGTACTAAAACAGGCACTGTTCCTTTTGCTGATGCTTGTAGCATTTCAGCTGGTTTATCTCTAAGCAGTATATTTCGTAACCCATAATCAATTCCTGCTATTTTTAGCGCCATTCTTGCTCTAATTGCATAAGGGCATCTTCTAAATGAATATAATATTGGCAACATTCTTGTTTCCTTTTATATTTTAAAAACTTAATAAACTTGAATATGTTTTTATATACTTTTCTGCTTCTTTATAATCTGGCATAAATTGCTCAACATGATTCCAAAAGTTTTTTGAATGATCTGGGTGAAGTAAATGTGCTAACTCATGAATTACGATATATTCTTGAACCCAGTCTGGTAACATTGCTGTTCTAATTGTAAAGTTTAAAGTTTTTGTATGATAATTACAGCTACCCCAACGTTTTTCTGCCCTATTTAATTTTACTTTAGAGGGGAATAACGCCATAATTTTTGACCATCTTAAAACAAGGCGTTTAATATCTAACTGTGCAATTCTTTTAAAGTAAGCTTCAAGAACTTCTTTTTTTAAATCATAATCATCTGATTGTACATATAAGTTTATTCCACCCTCGTCAACTATAACATCATTTACCGGAGCAATAGACACATTAAGGGTATATTTTTCACCTTGAATTAAAAATTCTTCACCTGTTTTATAATGTCTTTCAACAAATTCTAAGTTTTCTAACTTTTCTAGAATAAAGTCATAATGTTTTTTAATAAAGCTTTCAATAGTTCTTTTTGATGTACGCTTAGGAGCTCTAATTTCGGCATGAGTTTGCAGAAAAACCATCGCGATTGAGTTTTTCCTTGTTGTATGCTTAATTGTGTAATTTATCTGTTTATAATTTTCCATTGATTTTATTGTATAAAAGATATATATTAAAGTCAAGAAAAGGCGTTGTACTACTGCTGGTTTTTGCATTTATATGACAAAAACGAGAGGAAAGTCCGGGCACTGTAGGAGATGATTCCAGATAACTTCTGGCGATGTGTTTATCACATTAGGGAAAGTGGCGCAGAAAATAACCGCCTATTTTTAATAGGTAAGGGTGAAAAGGTGTGAACAATAGTTCAGGTTATAGCAATATAACCAGGTAAGAGCTCACCGCTGTTTGTAGCAATATGAACGGGTCAAGCAAAACCCAATCTAGTGCAAGACCAAGAACTGCAACAAAACGTCTCGTTCTCCGCGAGGCGGCATAATGGTAGGTCGCTCGATTTTGCTGGCAACAGTAAAACTAGATGAATAGTAGTAAATTAGCTATTTTTTAGCTAATGACATAACTCGGCTTACAGACGTCTTTTCTTCTAAAAAAGCTCCAGCTAAAGGTTGGAGCTTTTTTATTATAATACACTACCAATTGACGTTTTTTCTGCAACAAAGCTTGCAACAACCGTTGTACCATGCCCTTCTATTGAATATATATTCATATTTCCTTTTAGGCTTTTTAAAATAATACTAGAAATAGCCAAACCTAAGCCTTTACCGTCTGTTTTAATCTCTTGATCTTCACTTTCTAAAAATGTTTTTAACTTTTCTAGTTTGTTTTCATTAATTCCTGAACCCGTATCTTCAACAAAAACCTCATACTTCATGTATCTACTATTCAAACTTGCTGAAGTTAAATTAATTTTTACATAACCTGAATGAGTATGCCCTAAAGCATTGTCTATAATATTTTTTAATGCTAATTTAAACTTATCAATATCAGTTTTAATAAATACATCTTTTGCTTCATCATTATCTTCAAAAATAAACTCAACATTTTCATTATAATTATGAGGTTTAGTTTCTATATAACATATTTCTACCAAATCAGCCATACTGCAGGTATACGTTTTAACAGCTCCTTCAGATTCTTTTAAATCTAGATAAGTTAAAACATTTGTAATTTGATTCACTAATACCGCTACTGATTTTTCAATAAACATAACTTCTTTAGAGTCACTGTTATCTTTACATTTAGCTTTTAATAACTCTAAGGCTCCAACTATTCCATTTAAAGGAGTTAAAAGGTTATTTGTAATATTAGTTAAAAGAATACTTTTTTGTAAGTTTAATTTTTGACTTATCTTCTTATCTTCAACAATTTTTGAACTCACCTTTTGAATTGTACGAACCATTTTTGAAATTTCATCAGGCGCTTCTTTTTGCTTAGAAGCATCATCTGTTAAAGAACCATCTTCTAAACCACTTACAACCTCATTTAAAGATTTAATATTTTGCGATAGATGCTTTAATGCTAGATAGTAAATAACACTAATAATTAAAAACATTAATAACCAAACTACAAAGGTAGCTCTTACTAAATTAATTGCTGAATTTATTAAACCTCTATTTGATACTGTTATATCAAGGTGCCCTATTAAACTATCTTCATAAATAACATTATACGTTTGTGTTTGATAATACTTTCCAACAAACGTTTTTACCAATGTTGGTATAATACCGTAAAGTTCTGTTCTAACCTCTTTTAATAATTTTTCAGAGACTACTTCTCCATACTGATTTTTTACTTCAATTTTTTGAATAACATTAGATTTTGATAAATTAACAGATCTTTCAAATTCTGTTAAAATCTTGTCAATTTCTATTGTATTGTTAAACATCAAAAATTCTTCAATTTTTTCCTCTAAATATTCATTTGTTTTATCAGCATGTTCAATATTAGTGTCAATATAATGAGTGTGTACTTTATTAAATATAAAAACAATAAACAGCAACATAAGTACTGTTTGAGCTGATACTAATAATGTAAAAATTTTATTTCTTAATTCCATTTATTCTTACTTTGTTTGAGCTGATAGAAAGTTATTATTAACATCAATACTTCCTGCTTTATTATTAAAAAAACCTTCTTCTTTTAGTTTTTTAATATTGTTGATTAAACCTTTTACATCTTGTTCTGGAACTATTTTCTTTACTACAAAATAATA
>DMEM01000146.1 GCA_003450915.1 Alphaproteobacteria bacterium | reverse complement strand
GAATATCTTCTATATAATGCTTGCAACCTTGAGATAAATAAATAAACTCAGAGTTTTTTAAATTCTTAGAGTTAGCTTTTTCTAAAATAATATTACCTTCAACTTCAACTTCTGCAAAGTATCCATTTTCAGGCATGAAACAGCGATTATCAAAGCCAATTTCATCCATAATGTGGTATGTACATGCTTTTTGATAAAGCCGACTAGCTTTTTCTTGAGGAATATAAATAGAAACTCCAACCTTATCCTCAATAAAACGATAGCCAAGCTTGTAAGCATACCTCATAAAATCTTGAAAATTATATTCATAACCTCTTATTACTATTTTAGGAACTTCTTTCCAGCCAATACTCCATATTTTACAATCTAAACTAACTAGCTTAGATGCCACTGGATCATCCTTAAAAAAACCACCAACAACTCCATATGCATATAAAACTTGCCCATCAACCAACTGCTCTAATTCAAAATTAAAAATTTCTTCTTTAGAATGCGTTAACTTAAACACAAAGTCTTCTATATATGTTGTTACCATAAAATATTCCAATACAAACAGAATAAAATGTAAGGGTACTATATTACTATTTTTATTTATTTTCAAGCAATAACAGGAATAAAAAAGGTCACCTATAATAAGGCGACCATTTTTATTTAATTTTTAAGTTGAATAAAATATTCCTCTATGAAGCTCAATAATAGAAAGCCCTTTTAAACTTGCAGCATTTTTAAAATCTTCAAATCCGACCGAAACGCCAAATTGAGAAAATCTAAGATCAGGACACCCTTTATTCTTAACCTTAACCTCATATAATTGAAAACGGCTCATATTTTGAACATCTTCATAGTAAAAAATCTTTCTTTCTCTATCAAAAATCTTAACCAAAATATTTGGAGTATGATCAAACTCCAGCCAAAAGAAAAGAATAAAATTTGAAGCCTGCTTTGAAGAAAGCGTAACAGCCCAGTTTTCACAACATTCTTTTAATAAAAACAAGAGAACAGAAGTACAAATAAAAAATAAGCTATAAACTTGCATATATAACTCCATTATAAAAAATTAGCATTGAAAAATACTCGTAACGCCCATAAAGTCAAGCTGGCAAAATGATTAGCGTTAATCAATTATAAGTATTTATATGCACAAATCAACATTAATTTAATGAAGTAGTATATTTATTGAAGAGCACTGGGTAAAAAAAATAAAAAAGGCCCTACTAAGGGCCTTTTTTATTATCTTCGTAATTCACATAACTATCAGTTTAAGCAGATAGAACTAATAAACCATCTTTATTAGTAACAACTTTGCCACGAATACGATCTAGAACGTTCATAAAAACGCTCACATCATAAATATTAGTAGGCACACCTGCTTCTTGAAACATAGGTTGATCACCTGTCATAACATACTTATTATTTTCAATAAGCGTGCTAAGTTCATCATCTGATGAAACCTTTGTTAACAAGTCATATTCCTCTAAGTCATTAAAAAAGCATAAAGGAATTTGTCCTTCGGTGTGTATGGCACGTCCTAAAATATTACACTTTGCATACACGCAAGCTTGATAAAACTTCTCAGGACTTTCATCCAGACTTACAAATTCAACTTTATCATCAGCAGCCATCCAACGAAGACCTTGCTCCCGGTAAAGCCTAGTGCTAATCTCAGAAGCCTTTAGTTTAATGCCAGCTCCCAAATAAAGATAATAGTCATCCAACTCTCCAAATTCTGGAAAATCAACAACCTCACCTTCTTTGTTCATAACATGAAAAATACGCTTCCCAGCAAAGAAAAAAGCTTTGAAACTATTTAGTGATAAAGACATAACATACCCTCCCAGGCAGTAGAAAAAGCAAACCAGAGTAAAATTTGAAGTTATGTACTTAATAAGTGATGGAGTTAATTATTTACTGACATTGAAATAAAATAGGAGTTTGTGATTATTAGCTAGGAAGTACACAAGAAAAAAAGAGTGTTTTTGCAACACTCTTTTTAAGCTCAGAATAATTAATTATTTTAGATGAATATTTTACATATTGACAAGGAAGTGTACAACTAGTACATGACGAAGACAATAAGCAAAATAGTCGCTAAAAGAATAATTATTTACATATACAAGCCGCCGTTAACGTGAATAGTCGAACCATTTACATAACCTGCACCTTCAGATGCAAGGAATACAGCTGCGTTTGCGATGTCTTCTGCTTCACCGAAACGACGAGCTGGAATTTTATCATTCATCATTGTAACTACTTTTTCAGGTAGGTCTTTTGTCATATCTGTTTTGATAAATCCTGGTGCGATACAGTTAGCTGTAACGTTCTTACGAGCAACTTCCATTGAAAGAGCTTTTGTAAAACCTGTTAAACCAGCTTTTGCAGCAACATAGTTAGTTTGACCGAAGTTACCCATGTGAGCAACTACAGATGCGATGTTGATAATTCTACCAGATTTATTTCTTGTCATTGATGGAACTAAAGCTCTTGTTAAAGCAGCTACTTTAGTTAAGTTTACGTTTAAAACGTCATTCCATTGTTCATCAGTTTGTTTAATGAATAAACCATCTTTTGTAATACCTGCATTGTTTACTAAGATATCTACTTGTGTATCACCTAGTTGTTCTAAAATCACTTCTACTGCGTTATCTTCAAACAAGTTAGCGCCAATACCTTTTTCAGCACCCATTTCTTCAGCTGCTTTTTGAGCACTTTCAACTTTTGAACCAGTTACAATAACTGTTGCTCCTGCTTTAATGTAAGCTTCTGCAACTGCTCTACCAATACCTCTTGTACCACCTGTAACTAAAGCTGTTTTACCTGTTAAATCAATATTATACATTTTTTTAGTCCTTATTATTTTTATAATTTCTCAGTTGTTGTAAAGTTATTTAAAGAAAGCTCTTTATTAAACTTTTTAAATAGTCCGCATAAAACGTTACCAGCACCAAATTCAGCTACAGTCTCAATGCCATTGTCTTGCATAAATGTCATTGACTCTAACCACTTAACAGAACCTGTAATTTGTTTTTTCATGTTTTCTTTAATAGTTGCAACATCAGTTACAGCTTGTCCAGAAACATTCATAACCACTGGAATAGTAGCATCATTCATATCTAAAGCATCAATGTGTTGAGCCATAACATCTGCAGCTGATTGCATTAATGGAGAGTGAAAAGCACCTGAAACAGGTAATTCAATCGCTCTTTTAGCACCCATTTCTTTTGCCAAGCCACAAGCCTTAACAATATTTTCTTTTTCACCAGATATTACAATCTGACCAATAGTATTATTGTTTGCTACAACTGTATTTGTTTTTTCTGCTACTTCATTTACTTTAGCAATATCAAGATTCAATATAGCCGCCATAGAACCTGATGCAGATTGTGTTGCTTCAAACATTGCTTTAGCTCTTTTATCAACAAGCTTTAAGCCATCTTCAAAACTAAATACTCCTGCTTGTGCTAGTGCTGTGTATTCACCTAATGAATGCCCTGCTACATATTTAGCAAGATCAGTAATTTGCTTACCTTCATTAGCTTTTATAACTTCACAAGCAACAAACCCTGCAATAAACAGTGCTAATTGTGCATTATTTGTTTGATTTAACTCTTCTTGAGAGCCTTCAAACATGATAGAAGAAATATTTCTTCCTAAAACCTCATCGGCTTTATCAAATAATTTTTTACCAACTTCTGTTTCATAGAAGTCTTTCGCCATACCTACTTTTTGCGAACCCTGACCTGGGAACACAAAAACTGTATTTTCTTGATCAAACATATGAATAAAATTCCCTATTATTTTTGTAATCAAGTCGAATTATGCACCTATTTAGTAAAAAATTCAACCATTTTAAGAAAAAACACTTGAATTTCTTATATTTTTTGCTATATTAAAGACTGTATTGTTTTGTATTAAACATATAAAGCAATATTTTTCTTGCTATTTCATCTATAAGAAATGGCGGAACCATCGGCAAAACTAGGTTGTTTTGTTGGTGATAAATTCTCAATTATTTTTATTTTATTTTTGGTGAATATTTTACTTTATCGAGAATGTAGCGCACAGTGTAGTAAATCTACATGAGCACTGCAAAAGCACAAATAAAGCAAAATAGTCATAAAAAGAGAACTAAATAATGAGAATTTTACAACCCAAAGGAAAATATACAAAGGAAATCTAAAAATGGCATTTTATGAAAATGTAATGATTATTCGTCCAGATGTTACTCCTGCACAAGCTGATGCTATTGCAAAGAAATTTGCAGAAGTTGTTGAAGCTAATGAAGGTAAAATGATCAAAACTGAAAACTGGAAACTAAGAACTTTAGCTTACAGAATTAAAAAGCACAAAAAAGGCCACTACATTATGTTAGGCTTTGAAGGTAATGGTAAAACAATCAACGAAGTTGAAAGACAACAAAGATACTCAGACGATATCTTAAGATTCTTAACAATTCAAGTTGAAGAATTAACAGCTGAGCCTTCAATCATGCTAACTCAAAAGCCTATGAGAGAACGCGGTTCTCGTCCAATGGCTAACAGAGCAAGCGAAGCTTAATCTAACATAATAAGGAATTTTTAAAATGACTACAGAAAATAAAGTTGTTGAAGCAACTAAAGAAACAGTTACAACAGAAAAAGTTGCACCTCGTTTATATGGTCGTCCTTACTTCCAAAGAAGCAAGTCATGCCCATTCTCAAAACCAAATGCACCAAAAATTGACTACAAAGATACTAAACTACTAAGCAGATACATTTCTGAGTATGGTAAAATTATCCCTCGTCACATCACTGGTGTTAGCGCGAAGAAACAAAGAGAACTAGCTAATGCAATTAAAAGAGCTAGACATCTTGCACTTCTATCGCCTACTTCAAGAGTTTAATTAAAGAAAAACGAAGGAAATTATACAATGCAAGTTATTCTATTAGAAAACATTCACGGCCTAGGTCAAATGGGTGAAGAAGTAGCTGTTAAATCTGGTTTTGGTAGAAACTACCTAATCCCAGAAGGTAAAGCACTTTACGCAACAAAAGATGCAAAAGCTAAATTTGAAGCTCAAAGAGCTGAACTAGAAGCTAAATTAGCAGAAGCTAGAAAAGAAGCTGAAGATTTCGCTAAGAAATTTGAAGAAGTTTCAATTACTCTAGTAAGACAATCTTCTGAAACTGGCCAACTATTTGGTTCAGTTAAGCCTCAAAATATCGTTGATGCTTTAGCAGCTAAATCAATTGAAATCAAACGTCAAAACGTTCAAATTGGTGAGCCAATTAAACTAGTTGGTGAGTACGAAATTAAAATCGTTCTACACTCAGACGTTACAACTTCAGTTAAGTTAAACGTTGAGCGTCAATCAACAGTTGCTATCGAAGCTTAATATACTTTTTAGTATTAAAAAAGACACCTCAAGAGGTGTCTTTTTTTACATTTAACGTAACCTTAATCAAAGAATATACGAAAATAACCTAACTGGTATATAAAAGCAAAATAGGAAGAAGCTATGAAAAGAATTCTAATCATTGGCAGCTCTGGCGCTGGCAAAAGCACATTTAGTAAAAAGCTTGCTAAAAAATTAAAAACAAACAATATTCATCTTGATCATTTATTCTGGCTGCCTGAATGGAAAGAACGCAATAAAGAAGACTTTGACAAGCTTTTAGCTAAAGAACTTATAAAAGATCGCTGGATTATGGACGGCAATTATCATAGAACTCTATCTAAGCGATTAAGATATGCTGATACAGTTATTCACT
>DMEM01000200.1 GCA_003450915.1 Alphaproteobacteria bacterium | reverse complement strand
AATGTCCAATTAGTTGAAATTAATGAAAATGATAAGGAGGACTCAGATGAGTAATAAATACGGAATACCTTTAATGATTGCAGATACTGCATTAAAGGCAATGTTTAACAGTAATACTGAAGAAAGAGAAATATCAACATATGTTTCTCAAATTTCAGAAGATACTGCGAAGCTAAAAATACATGGTCCATTGATTAAATATGGCAGTTGGTGGTCTGATATCTTTGGTATTAGTGCCTATAGCTCAATTTCTAAAGAATTTAAAAAGCTAGCTAGTGACCCAAATGTTAAAAATATTATTCTTGATATTGACTCTCCGGGTGGAATGGTTAATGGTTGTTCTGAATTAGCAGAAACAATTTATAGAGCAAGAGAAGATAAGCATATTATTTCTTATGTATCAGGGCAGGGCTGTTCAGCAGCTTACTATTTAGCAAGTGCTGCAAGTAAAATCTATGCTCATAAGATGGCAACGGTTGGCTCAATTGGTGTAGTTGCTTGCTTTGAAAAGTCTGAAAATGAAAACACCAAAATTATAGAGATTGTATCATCTAAGAGTAAAGATAAAAGACTAGATGTAGAAACTGCAGAAGGACAAGAAAAAATCCAAACTGAAGTTGATGATCTTGCAGATATTTTTATGGAAGATGTTTCAAGGTATCGAGATATAAGCCTTGATGATATCGAAAAAACAAACGGTGGAACTTTCATCGGTAAACAAGCTTTAGAAATGAAGTTAGTTGATGAGATTTCTGATTTAGAAACAATTTTAAAGGAGTTTGACATGTCACAAGTTCAAACACAAAAAGAAGTTGCTGCAACTACTCAAGTTGATGTAAAGGCTGTACAAGCAGAAGCTATTACAGCAGAAAGAACAAGAGTTGCAACAATTTCAGCAAAAGCTAAAGAGTTTGGTGTAGAAGACTTTGCTCAAGAGCTTATTGCAATGGGTACATCAGCAAATGATGCTGAACAATTAATGCAGGCGGCTAAAAATCAGGTTAATGCATCAAAAGAAGGTCCTTCAATTATGCCTACAGGCTTTGAAAAAGAAATGGAAAAAGTTGATAATCCAGAAGTTAAAGCAAACATTACTGAAGCTACAGGAAGTGAAGAGTCTGTATTAAAAGCTTCAATGTTAGCAATGGCTGAAAACATTAAATAAGGGGTAATAGCTATGAATATGGGTATTAAAACAGTAGAGTCTCCAGTTGATAATTTAATTGCAGGTGACTTTATGAGGCTAACAACAGGTTTAACTGTTTTAGCAGGTAAAAAGTATGTTAGAGGTGACATTCTTGAAATTAATGCAGATGGTAAAGCGATTCATTTAGCGACAGCTGCTAATGCTAAATATATTTTAGTAGAATCAGTTGATGCAACATCAGAAGACAAACCTGCTATTGCTTATAAAACAGGTGAGTTCCATGCAGATGAATGTAACTTTAATACAGTAACAGAGGTAGAGGAAGTAATTGATGCTCTACATCTAAAAAGTATTTTCTTAAAATAAAGGATTAAAGATATGAGTTTAGATAAATTTACACCAAGTGTATTAACAGGAGTTGTTACAGACTTACCTCCAAAAGACACTGGTTTACTAGGGTTAGCTTTTCCAAGAGTGGTAACACACCCAACAGCAGATATTTCAACTGATTATGTTGATGATATGCCTGAAATTGCACCTGTGATTAGCCCAATTGAAAAGGGTGTGGTTTTAAAAGATCAAAGTTTTACACAAAAAACTATTACCCCAGCTTTTTCAAGAGTTAAGAAAAGAGTAGACTTTACAAAGGCTATTTCAAGAATACCAGGGCAAAAACTAGATGATATTGAAGACAATACTACATATCACATGACAAACGGTGTGGTATACGGTAAAAAATCAATTGTACAAAGACAAAAGTTTATGGCTGCACAAGCTCTTTATGAAGGTAGAATTACTTATAGTGATAAAGACGGAAGATCTTTTGAAGTTGACTTTGGTAGACATGCCGATTTAAATCTTACTTTAACAGGTACTAAAGCTTGGACAGATAAAACAGCTCCTGTATTTGAACAGCTAGAGGCAGGTGCAACAAAAGTTGCAGATGTTTGTGGTTCAGTATCAAAAACTCTAGTTTTAACACCATTCTCATGGAACTTATTTAGAGCAACTGATGATGTAACTAAGGCTTTAGAATCAAGAAGAGGTTCAAATTCACAATTAGAAACAGCTTGTGGTTCAAATAAAGGCCTTGAGTATAAAGGTACAATCGGCGATTTTGATGTTATTGTTTATTCTGAAAAAGGTAAAGACTCAAAAGGTAACACATTCCCAATGTTAGACGATAAAGCAGCAATTTTATTAAATATTGAAGATGTAATGGGTGCATTACATCATGGAGCGTTAAAAAATGGCGATAAAGTTGAGGCTATGGATTACTTAGCTAAAAGACTACCTGTTGATGATGAAACAGAAGAAACTTGGGTTAAAGTAGATTCAAGCTACCTGCCAATTCCTCATAGAATTGATGCTACATATGCTTTAACAGTAGCTTAAAAGTAAATAAAAAAGCCTGCTAATCGTAGGCTTTTTAACTCTAAATATTAAAATAAGGAATAAATAACATGGAATTAAGAGTTAAGTTAAAAACAAATGTTCAATCTGATAAGGGTACTCATAAAATTGGTTCAATTGTTGATTTAGATGAAAAAGATGCAAAATCATTAATTTCTAGAGGTTTTGCTGAAGAAGTTAAGGAATCTCCGCTAGAAAAAGTTATTTCTGAATCTAGAAAACCAGCTGAAGAAAGAGACGTTAAACAAGAGCCTAAGGCAGAGGAAAAGAAAGCTGAAACGCCTAAAAAAGATGAAACAACTCCTGTTAAGAAGGCAGCTACTAAAGCTCCTGCAAAAAAGGCAGCACCTAAAAAAGCAACAGCAAAGAAAGCTTAATAAATGAATAAGCTAGCAAATGCAAGAGCTAAAATAAGTGATGCTTTGTTCTCTAATTTTGGAGAGCAGGGCTTGCTTGTTAAGCGAGACAATTCAGAGTCTGAAATTTACCTGGTAAAGCATCAAAAAAGCTTTTCAGTTGGTAATAAAATGCTAACAACTTCTTTATCAATTAGAATTCACTCTACAGTTAAACCTGAACTTTATGACCAACTAAAACTGGGCGATAAAACATACAAACTAAAGGCTTCTCCTAAACTATTAAGTAAGGATATTTATGAGGTTAATATTGAATAATGGAACTTAAAGCAGCAATCAAAGGCTACCAAGAAGGCTTTAGTAATTGCCTTGAGCAGATTGAAATAAATATAAAAAAAGACTCTTACGAGCCTTTTTTCTGAAAATAAATATTTTTAAAACTTCTTTTCAGAAGACAAATATTCTTTTAGTTGTTTTACAGCACTAGGCAAATCTTCAACCACGGTTTCGGCGGTAATAAAGTCAGAAAAGCCAGGTGTGTTAAAGCTTTGCTTGTGTTTTTGTGTCTTTAGGTAATCAACGCATATAACGTCAACGATTTGTTCTTTAATATCTTGAGGAATATCATATTTGCGGATAATATCTTCTTGGATGCAAACATGAACAAGCTCGTGAATAGAAACAAATGCCATATTATTTAAATTTAAACTAGTAGATCTTAATATTACTCCAGGGTTGTTTTTATCTCCAGAGTAAGAACCACCATTACCATAAGTAAACCAAGTATTGAATTCTTCAGGAATATACATTCCCCAGTTGTCTTGCATTTTTTGCAACTTAGGTAAAACTTTATCGATTTTAGGAATTACATTCTCGTTAAAAAACGTAATACTTTCCTCAAAGTGTTCTAGAGAATAGTAATTAAAAAAATCCTCTTTGATATCAGCGATATCGGCTTCATAAAACTCATTTTTTTTCTTTTTTTGAAAATGAGATTCATCTTTAAAAAAGTCATCTATAGATTGGAGAGTAGGAATGAACTGTTTATAACTATAACCAAACTTTTTTAAATGGTTATGATAAGAAAAATACATACCCATTACAAACTTCCATGCTTCTTTAGGTGTGTTAATTGACACGATATATTTCATAATAATTTATCCAATTATATTTTTGTGTATACAAACTTATATAGGTATAATGGTAATAAAAGTCAACCTATTATTTCTTAAAAAACTTAAATTACAGGATAGCAAAAAAATACTCAAAATAATTTATATGTTAAAATACTCCTGTATTAATTATAGGAGTATTTTTTTATGGAATTTAAAGCAGCGCTAAAAGGTGATCTAGAGAAAATCATCGAACAAAAAAATAGAAATGTTTTGCGTGCTGTGAATCGTGCGGTTACTAAGGCTGGTAACGAGCTTAAAAAGGAAATGATCGGCCAAACTCAAAGAGCTAGACTTGGTTATGGGCTTTCTAAAAGTTGGAAAGTTAATTTTTATAATAAATCTGATGCTGATAAGTTTACAAAAGCTTTAGTTTATACAAAGTCTCCCAAAATCATGGAAGGTTTTGAAAATGCCGAAATAAGAAAACCTACTAGGGGTAGAAAATGGATTGCTATTCCTAGTAATAATGTCCCTAAAGCCCCAGGTAAAAAAAGATATACCCCTGAGACCTGGAAGAAGTCTTTTCCTGTGTTATATTTTGCACAAGATACCAAGGGCAAAGCCTACTTAGTAGGACAAACTATTCACAAAACTAATAAAAGAGGAAATAAAGTTATCAGAAAGACTAATTCTCGTAATGAGTCTGAGGCTGAAACTGTGGTATACTTCTTTTTAGTTAAACAAACAAGACATACAAAAAAGCTTAACTTTGAACAAGCGAGTAAAAAAGCACAAAGAAAACTTAAAGATTATATTAGTCAAGAACTAGGAAAACTGGAGAAAAAATAATGATAAAAAGAGAACAAATAATTCAATCAATTTATAATATTTTAGAAGGTGCCATGATTGCCAATAAGTTTGTGTTATTCAGAAATAAAGAGTTTGACTACGAAATGAATGAAGAAAAGCTTATTTTACTGTTTGATGGAGAGTCCAAAGTAATTGATACAGTTTACAGTCCTAGAATTGATACTATTGAGCAAGCTATAGAAATTGAATTATATTTAAATAAAGAATTAGCAGAAAATGAAATTAATATGGAGCTAGCTAAATTTGAAGAGTCTGTAAGGCAATCACTATCAAGTTATGATATTTGCGTTCCGCTTGTCCCTTCGGTCGATACAACAACAGATATTATGCAATTAAGTTTAACACCGTCTGAAACAGAAACTCTAGATCCAGAAAACGGACAACCTTTAAAAAAATCTAGCTTTAATGTTTTAGTTGTTTTTGATGATGTTTAGTTGTACAATATTCTTATTTAAATAAGAATAAAAGGACGTGAAATATGGAAACACTATTATATATATTATACTTTATAGTTGCTAATATCATTTATTTGATCATTTATAAAAAAACTCAAGAATCTAAATTTAATAAAAAGTATAAAGATATTGCCAAGTTGTCAAGAATTATAGGTAAACCAGTTAAATTAGATAGTTCTATCCTTTCAGATAACTTAAGAAGAGATGCTTTGGACAAGTTATTGGATGTAGTATATTTGAAGCATAAAATTTATTTAGAAAAAAAATCAATAGATATGAAAGAATTAAGTAAAATATATAATAGATTAATCATGGCTGGTGCTGGTCAATGGTATAAAAATCACTACATACCTGTATCCTCAATTTATATAGAGGAAACTCTTAGATACTTAGTAGAAAATAAAAAAGATAGTGAC
>DMEM01000097.1 GCA_003450915.1 Alphaproteobacteria bacterium | reverse complement strand
GTAGGAAATAAAGAATTTGCAGAAAGCCAAAAGCAAAGAATTATTGCTGAAATTATTAATAGAACAGAAGGTAAAATTGATAATTTAGGAGATAGTGGCACAGCAATTAGTGTAAGTAATATTACAGTATCTGAAAGTATGTTGCTGCGTCAATTGCATCAAGGTAGGTTATATACGATGCAATGGTCTAGCCCCGATGGTAAAAATATCTATATTAACATTCCAGCTTACTAAATTTAAAGAACCTCAGATGAGGTTCTTTTTTTTGTAACTTTTTTCTCTTTTTCCCAGAATATATAATTGTTAAAGGTTAACTTTACATATTAATCATTAGTAATAAAATAAAGGAAAAGAACAATGAGATTATTAAGTATAAAAAAATCATTTGCTGTGGCATCAATTGCTTTGGTAACAGCTTCATTTGCAACTTCTGCATTAGCAATGCAAGGACATGATAAAGGTAAGCATGGAGAAGTGAATGTAACATCAAGTACTAAAAGTGCTACAATGATGAACTATTCTTCTAAAAAGTTTCAAAGAGCTCTATCAAATGGTGATATGATTATTGTTGATATATACAAAGATGGTTGCCCAGTGTGTGCCAGACAGCACCCGATTTTAGAAAAAGCAACATCGCTTTATCCTAACGCAAAATTCTTTAGAATAAATTATGATAAAGATAAACAGGCTGTTAAAAAATTCAGAGCTGGTTCTCAAAGTACAATTATAGTATTTAACAACAAAAAAGAGATTAATAGATCTGTAGGTCAAGTAAAAGAAGAAGCTCTACTAGCTCAATTTGAAAAAGGGGTTAAAGCAGATAAGAAAAAGGTAAGAAGAGGATATTAAGATGTTTAGTTTCTTATTAGCGTATATCGCTGGTATCGTATCTATTTTATCTCCTTGTGTGTTACCTCTGTTGCCGATAATATTAGTAGGGTCTTTAGATGCTCATAAAAAAGGCCCTCTAATGTTGTCACTTGGTTTAGTAACATCGTTTACTTTATTTGGTTTATTTTTTGCAACAATTGGTCTTTCAATGGGCTTAAATCAAGCAGCTTTACAAGCAGTAACTTCAACTTTAATGATTATATTTGGTTTAGTGATGGTTTCTGATAGATTATATCAAAAGTTTTCGTCGGTCATGTCATGGTCTGTAAGTGGGGTGCATAGTAAAATATCATTAATGAATTTTAACGGATTGAAAGGTCAATATATTCTAGGTATATTATTAGGTACTGTTTGGGTACCTTGTGTCGGTCCAACTTTAGGAGCAGCAATTGGTTTAGCAGCTCAAGGTGAACAGTTAATTTATGCTGCATCTATTATGCTTGTTTTTTCATTAGGTATAGCAACGCCAGTTTTAGCAATGGGGATGTTATCGCAAAAATCTATGCATAAGTTTAAAGCTAAGTTAATGAAAGGATCGGGACTGGCTAAAACACTTTTGGGTGTCTTATTCATCGGTATCGGTTTACTAATTTTATCAGGAGGACTAATTCAGCTAGAAAACTTCTTAATTAATAATGTTTTCCCAGGTTGGTTAATTGATTTTATTTATAGTTTTTAAAAAAAGAGCCTTATTATAGGCTCTTTTTTATTTCTTATAATAATTTGTTATCTAGACCTGTGGGCTTCAACAGTAATTCTTCTATTAATTAGCTTATTAACTACTGAAGGATCAATCAGTGTTGATGTATCTCCTAAGTTAGAATAGTCGTTATGTGCGATTTTACGTAAGATTCTACGCATTATCTTTCCACTTCTAGTCTTTGGTAAGTCATGAGTCCATTGTAAAGCGTCAAGCGTTGCAATAGCACCAATTTCTTTTCTCACATGGTTGATTAGTTCTTTTTTTAGATCTTCTGATTCTTCGATATTATCGTGTAGAGTTACGTATGCGTAAATGCCTTCACCTTTTAGTTCGTGAGGGAAGCCAATTACAGCAACCTCTGCAACATCATTATGTGAAAGTAAAGCTGCTTCAATTTCTGCAGTACCCATACGGTGCCCTGAAACATTAATTACATCATCAACTCGGCCTGTAATCCAAACAACACCTTCTTCATCGACTTTACAGCCGTCACCAGTAAAGTACATTCCTTCATAGTCACTAAAATAAGCCTTTTTGAAGCGTTCTTTGTCATTCCATATACCTTTGGCTTGTCCAGGCCATGAATTCTCAATACATAACACTCCTTCAGTTGCTTTGCCATGTTCTATTTTTTGTCTTTGCCCTGAAGCTGTCATTACAACTGGTTTAATACCAAATAGAGGAGATGTTGCAGCACCTGGTTTCATCATCCCAGAGCCAGGAAGTGGGGCCATCATATGACCACCAGTCTCAGTTTGCCACCATGTATCAACAATAGGGCATCTGCCCTTACCAACTTTATCAAATAACCATTGCCAAGACTGAGGACTGATTGGTTCTCCAACGCTACCTAGAATTCTTAAAGAATCTAGCTTATAGTCATCTAATAAATGATCTCCTGCGGCGCTTAGTGATCGGATAATAGTAGGGGCTGTATATAAAACATTTACCTTGTGCTTGTCAATAACTTGCCAAAGTCTAGTATTATCAGGGTAGTTTGGAACACCTTCATAAATTAATGTTGTTCCTCCGTTACATAATGGAGCATATACTGCATAAGAGTGCCCTGTAACCCAACCAACATCAGCAGTACACCAGAAGACATCATCTTCTTGATGATCGAAACTAAATTTATGGGTTGCACTTGCATATACTAAATAACCACCGGTACTATGCTCAAGCCCTTTTGGTGTGCCTGTAGAACCTGAAGTATATAAAATAAATAAAGTATCAGTTGCTTTCATTGATTCTGGTAAGCACTGTGTAGGCATATCTTTAGATATATCTTCGTAAAAGAAGTCTCTACCTTCTTTCATATTAACGTCTGCATCTGTATGTTGAAATACTAGTGTTTGTACATCGTTTAGATCTTTAACTGCATCATCTACAGTTTGTTTTAACGGAATCGTCTTATTACCTCTTAATCCTTCATTACATGTTACAACAAGTTTAGCATCAGCATTTATAATTCTTGTTTTTAAAGCATCAGCACTAAAACCAGCGAACACAACAGAATGAATAGCACCAATTCTAGCACAAGCAAGCATTACATAAGTTGCTTGGTGAGTCATAGGCATGTATAAGCAAACTCTATCACCTTTTTTAATTCCCATTGCTTTTAATGTGTTTGCTACTTGGCAAACTTCATCATGTAATTGTTGATAAGAAATATGCATAGATTCATCTTTTGGATCATTGGGTTCAAATATAATTGCAGTTTTATCAGCATATTTTTCTAGGTGACGATCAATACAGTTATATGAAACATTTAACTCTGCATTTTCAAACCATCTAACCTTGCCTTCTGTAAAATCGCAGTTTGATACTTTATCCCATTTTTTAAACCACGAAACCTGTTTATTAGCCATGTTAGCCCAAAATTCATCATTGTTATTAATCGAATGATCGTACAAGGCTTTATATGTAACAGGGTTTATATTGTTGTTTGAACGGAATTCAGCAGGCTGCTGATAAAAATCTTTTATCATAATTAACTCCCTAAGATTTAAATTCTTATTATTTTTGATTTGTTTAAGATATCTTTAATAATAATGTGAAAAAATAAATGCTGTCAAATCAGCTATTTAAGATAAATAGATGTTTTGAGATGTTTTATAGCTAATAAGAGGTATGTGCATCTGCACAAAATTTAATCAAAGCTGTTGATATATAAGGCTTTGTGTTGTATTTGTGCAATGCAGTATAGAAAGTTTACGATTTGGTGCGTCGCAACAACAGATAATCCCTGGATGTTTTAATGTGTGATAAAAATAGCAACAAAAAAGAGTCTTTGTTGCATAATTGCTTTAAGCCTAATGAAAAAGGGTTTTGTAATTCCGAGTAAAATAGAGGGATATTGATTGAATTATAAAAAAAGGAAGCTTGTTTTTAAGCATTCCTTTTTCTTATATTAATACGTCTTGCTTGCTTAACGACAGTTACCTTTATTTTTTGAATTGCCCCTGTTTTTTTTCTGAGGTAAGAATGTGATTTTAAGCTTTGTTTTTTGACCTGATTTATATTTAATTACCACAGTGCCACTTTGCTTAGTTGGCTTAGTTCGATATACATCAAAAACAACTCTACCTGTGTTAGACCCTGCATAGCGGTTGTTAATTTCAAAAGGATTACTTACAATTTCAAAGTTTTGCTTTCTAGCAATTAAAGTTATAGATCCAGATGTTTTAATGCTTTTAGTTCCTTTTAATTTATCTAAATTTACTTCATATGGTGCTGTAATACATGCAAATGCGTTAAATGATATTATTAAAGAGCCTAAGGTTAATAGTAGTTTTTTCATTATGTTTACTTTTTGTTTATTTATTAATATGCTTATATGTACCTAATATATGATAATAAGTAGAAAGATTCAAGAATAGAGTAAAAATAAAGCCCGCAATAAGCGGGCTAACTTTTTAGTTGCTACAGCTGCTTGATGATTTATCAGTAAGCTTGAAATTACAGTTTGTATTGCTCTCATTATAGTCTTCAGTTGAAATAAACTTAATTCTAAGTTTTGTAATTTCGCCTGAATCATATTTTACAAATAAAGTGGTTTTCGCCGTTTTATTTGGATGGTTAACAATAAATGTTTTTTTATTTTGATTGGTCATTGAGTATTTTTTACTAATATCCATGTAATCGCTGATAATTTCAATATTCTTATTGCTTGAGATTTCTACAGGAAATAAAGATTCAATTTCTTTAAACCCATAAGTTTTATCAAGATCAACTTTGTAAGTTTTGTAGTTTGCATAACTAACAGTACTTACCAACAACATGCATACAGATAATAAGGTTTTTTTCATAAAATATTCTTCCTTGATTATTATTTTTTATTAATCTGTGAGACTGCAATATAGCAGATAGAAAAAAATATGCAAGGGATAATCAAAAAAAAGTCCCTAACTATTGCTAATTAGGGATAAAATCGTGATATAAAGTATGGTATAAGTCATAATTTAGTAAGTCTTGAATATTACTTAATAGTTTAGCTTGCTTTAGCATAGTTATAATCAATAAAGTCATTAAGTTTGACTAGCCATTCTTCAGCTGTAAGAAGTAGAGTTAATCCCAATTGCTTTTCTTTTTTTGATTTTAACTCTTCACGTGAGTTTTTAGTAGCTAAGATTATTTCTGATAGTTTTGTGGATAATTTATGACCAAACTCGGTCATATTCTTTTGGATTACAAGATCGCAGATATTTAAATACGCTTCATCGTTAGGGTTAAGCTTATCAAAATCAATAAAGCCCATAACTTCTTCTAAAGTTGTTGAACGATCAAGATAATACCCCGCAAAGTTCGTAGCATTTTTTAATAAAGCATGATAGGTATCATTCATCCATGATTCAATATTTACATCACTAAAGTCATCTATAATATAATCTTTATGCTTTATATAAAAGTTAAGATCATCTTTAGTTATTAAAGGTTCAATACTTGCCATGTTAAAGTAGCTAGTTAGGTAAATGAAACACTTGGTTGAATCGTATTCAAGAGCATAGTCAAATAGTTCTTGTTTGTTGCTTTCTAAATAGTGGCGGGGGTATGTGTCAAGTTTTTCTGGGTTGTCATTTTCTATGGCTTTAATAAAGTCTAGGATCATGACGATCACCTGTCAAAAAGTTTAAAGATAAAATTAGTTTAATGTCCTAATTAAAAAAAATCAATAAGTAATATAAAAAAACTATATAATTAGAAAAATAAAAATTGATTAAAGATAATGCCTATGCTATGATTTAAGGGTGTTTGTTTACAATAAGGATAAGTAAATAAAAATATATTAATTCAATCAAGTAGGAGAATGAACTATGGTTGCTAAAACAATGGACGAATTGGTTTCTCTATGTAAGAGAAGAGGTTTTATCTTTCAATCGGCTGAACTTTACGGCGGGTTACAAGGGATGTACGACTTCGGGCCATTAGGGGTTGAATTAAAGAATAACCTGAAAAAAGCATGGTGGCAGTCAATGGTTTATGAGCGTGATGATGTTGAAGGTTTAGATTCTTCAATTGTTACTCATAGAACAATGCTACAAATGTCAGGACATGAAGATACATTCACAGACCCAATGAAAGACTGTAAAGAGTGTAATAACCGTATGAGAGCAGACCACATTGTAGATGGTAAATGTGATAAATGCGGATCTACAGATTTAACAGAAGAAAGATCATTTAACCTAATGTTTAAAACAAGCATTGGTGCATTAGATGATGGTTCAAACCTAGCATATTTAAGACCAGAAACAGCTCAAGCAATTTTTGGTAACTTCAAAAACGTTGTAGATACAACAGCTAAAACAACACCGTTTGGTATTGCACAAATGGGTAAAACATTTAGAAATGAAATTACTGCACGTAACTTCTTATTTAGAGTTCGTGAATTTGAACAAATGGAGCTTGAATTCTTTGTTAAACCAGGTACAGAAGACGAATGGCATGAGTACTGGTTAGAAGAAAGATTAAAATTCTGGGAAATACAAGGTGTTCCAAGAAATAAAATTCATGTTTTAGATGTTCCTGCTGATGATTTAGCTCACTACTCTAAAAAAACATATGACTTAGAGTATGAATACCCTCACGGTGTTGATGAGCTTGAAGGTATTGCAAGTAGAACAGACTATGATTTAGGTAACCACACTAAAGATCAGGCGAACTTAAATATTACAGCTAAAGTGCATGAAAATACAGAATCAACTCATAAAATGGCTCTGCAAGATCAAGAAACTAAAGAATGGTACGTTCCATTTGTTATTGAACCTTCAGCAGGTGTTGAAAGAGGTTTCTTAGCTGTATTTAATGAAGCTTATAATGTTGAGACTTTAGAAAATGGTACTGAAAGAACTGTTATGAAGTTCAAACCTCACCTAGCTCCAATTAAAGTTGCTGTGATTCCTCTTAAGAAGAATAAGCCAGAGATTGTTGAAGTTTGTAAAGAAATTAAAAAAGATTTACAAAAACTAGGTCTAGGTCGTATTCTTTATGAAAACACAGGTAACATTGGTAAAGCTTACAGAAGACACGATGAAGTTGGTACTCCAATTTGTGTAACAGTTGATTTTGAAACTATTGAAGAAGAAATTCCAACAGTTACAGTTCGTGATAGAGACACAATGGAACAAAAACGCATTCCAGTTTCTGAACTAAAAAGATTTGTTATGGAATATTTCATTAACTAGTAATAATTAAATAAAGAAAGCCCTTTTTAAAGGGGCTTTTTATTAATTAAAGAAAGGTTGTTTAAAGTGGTTTGGTGGATATTATTTTTAATTTTAATGGTTATATTGAGTATTTTATTTTATTTATATAAAAACAGAGAGATTCCTCAAGATTTACTAATAAAAGATTGTTATAGAAAAAAACTATATTTAACACAGACTGAAAGGATTTTCTATAATGAAATGAAAAAGAGTATTAATTCTGATTATATTATTGGATTTCAAACAAGAATTGTTGACTTGTTTAATATGCCCAAAGGTTTAAGAAAGCAAAACTACTC
>DMEM01000076.1 GCA_003450915.1 Alphaproteobacteria bacterium | reverse complement strand
TCTTTTCATTTTTTTTAACCATCTACCATAGTTTAACTATGCTACAGGTGTAAAATAAATAAAAATCTAAATTCTAAAAATTCATTTGTCTTTATTTGCTTGTTTTTCTCTTTTATCATCCCCGACTTGATCTGGAATGACATTGGAAGTGTTATAATTTTGTTAATTAAAAAGGGGCGTTTGTTTCTTTCAAAACTAGCCCCCATAAAAATTTTTACCTATAAATTATTTATCGGCTAGTTTGCTTAATTCTTCTTTGACTAGTTTTTCTACGATTGATGGAAGGTTTTCTTCCACCCAATCAGCGATCATTGGTCTTAAAGCTTCTGCTAGAACTTCAACAGGGAAACCAACTTGCAGGCCCGATACTGACGGTACAGCTTTTAAAGCAACTTTTTTAGTTACTTTAGTTTCTAGATCTTTAACTAGTTGTTCTGTAGCTTGTGTCTGTGCCATGTCTTCTTCAGTTTCTTGAGGTTCATCTTTAGCAGTTTGAGCATTCATAGCTGCTGCGATATCTTCTAATGAAGCATCTTGTTGTGGTGCTTCAGGAGTTTCTTCAACTTGGTCGTCTTCTTCAATGTGTTCTGAAGATTCAGAAAAATCTTTACCTGCATAAGTTTTTGAAGCTTCTTCTAACATTGTTGCTTTTGCTGATAAATCTTCAGCAGTTTCTGTAGCTACTTGGCCAATGTTATTTAATAAAGAATCAACATCATCTTGAGATGAAGTAGTATCTTCAGCAGGAGTGGCGTTTAATAAAGCATCGATATCATCTTGGGAGCTAGTTGTGTTAGGCTCTTCTGTTTTATCTTCTGCTCCAGTTAATGATTTAGAAAATGCAGCAATAGCATCATCATCACCGTGTTGAGCTTTTGCCATTAATTCAGATTGTTCATCAGTTTTATTAAGTTCACCCGTCATATCAAAAGATTTGATATCAATTAGGTCTTCATTTGCTTTATCTGATGATGAAACCATCTCTGTTTCTGTTAAGTCAAGAACAGAATCTGACGGTTCTCCGTTTGAACCATCTACCATGTCTCTTATAGAAGAAAGAGTATCATCTATTGAATTATCTTGCATTTTTTTATCGTCTGTCATGATTTTTCCTAAACTACTTAGTTGAATTACATACTATTTTAACAAAAATATCGAAAAATACAAGTTAAAAATGCGTATTTTCTTGTGTTTTTGCTAACTTTCGTACTAAAATATTATCCTATGAGAAATAAAATAGAGAAATGGAGTTTATATATGAACGCAAATTTACAAGAAAACATTGCACCTCCTAAGGGCCAAGTAGTTGAAGCAACAGACTTAAAAGAAAGAGCTGAAAAGGTTTCTGAGCTGTTACTTTCAGATGATATGCCCAATTATGATAAAAACTTATTTATTCAAACATTAGAAGAATTATGTGAATATTCAGCAATTATGAAAGATATTCGTGATTTGCCAAAAGTTAGTATTTTTGGTGGAGCAAGATTGCAGCCTGACGATCCAGACTATCAAGTTGCCAAAGAAATGGGTGAAATCATGGCAGGTGCTGGTTATAAGGTTATAACCGGTGGTGGTCCTGGTATTATGCAAGCAGGGCACGAAGGTGCAGGCAGAAAAGATGCTGTTGGCTTTAATATTATTTTACCATTTGAGCAACGTTCAAACCACGTGATTAAAGGTTCAAAACATGTTATTGACTGTAAATACTTCTTTACAAGAAAGTTAATGTTCTTAAGAGAGTCTGATGCGGTTGTTGCTTGTGTTGGTGGTTTTGGTACAATGGATGAATTATTTGAGACAATTACTTTATTGCAAACAGGTAAAGCACGTCCTGTTCCATTGGTTCTTCTTGAAAAAGAGGGTGGAACATTCTGGGATAGTTTACTTGAAATGGCTGAAAAGTTAATTGAGCACGGCACAATTAATAGAGATGATTTATATCTATTTAGAAGATTCCACTCTGCAGAAGATGCTGCTGATTATATTAATAACTTCTATAGACGTTATCACTCAATTAGATATATTGGCGATAGATTAGTTATTAGGCTAAAGTCTCCTCTTCCTGATCAGCTATATAAAGAGATTTGTGAAGAGTATGCTGAATTTATTGGAGATTGGGGCTTAGTTTATACTGATGCATTAGAAGAAGAGTCTGATGAACCAGAACTTTCATCTCTACCAAGATTAGTAATGAAAGCTAATAGGAAAAAGCCTGTTGAGTTGTATAAGTTAATTAGATCTTTAAACAGAGATGTTGAGTCTACATCGACTAAAAGACAAAATATATAGTCACTTAATAGAATAAAGTAAAAGAGCAGTCTATTTTGGACTGCTTTTTGCATGTTTAAAAATGTGTATGTATATAAAACTAATAAGGCAGGATCTAAAATTTATGTTAAGACAAGAAATTCCAGAAGATTATAAAGAAGTGGAACGATTAGTTTATTCAGCTTTTGAAAATTCAAGTTTATTTAACTATCAAGAAATAACAGAGCATAAGCTAGTTGCAAAGCTTAGAGAGTCAGAAGGCTTTGTTCCAGAACTTTCTATTGTAGTACAAGAAGGTTGGGAGATTACAGGGCATATTTTACTAACAAAAGTTAATATAAAAACACAAAGTGGTGAATTAAAAGAAGTTTTAGCATTGGCTCCAATGTCTGTAATGCCTGTGTTGCAAAAAACAGGAGTTGGTTTGCAGCTTATTATGGAATCCACAGAAATAGCTAAAAAACTAGGTTTTGGGGCACTTGTTGTTCTTGGTCATAAAGAATACTACCCCAAACATGGCTTTAAATTGGCAAAAAATTACGATATTACATGTAATATCGATGATGTAGAAGACTTCTTATTTATAAAAGAGTTAAAAGATGGTTATTTGCATGATTGTTCAGGAGTTATTGAGTACCCAGCAGTATTTTTTGAGTAGAGATGTTATTGCAATGTAAAAAACAGCCTTCATGGCTGTTTTTTTGGAGATAAAACTGTTTGTTTAGTGGCTGCATACAGAATTAATAGTATTTATTAGTTCAATATCATCAAATGGTTTATATAAAACAGCCTTTGCTCCCATGTTTTTTGCGATTGGGAGGTATGCCCCAATACCGTTTCTAGATCCTCCGGAAATAGCAATTATTTTTACGTTTTTATTAAGGGTTGTAAGCTCGCTAATTGTCTCAAATCCTTCTTTGTTAGGCATTATAATATCAGTAATTACAACATCATAGTTATTTTTTTTAAATAGCTTTAGGCCTTCTATTCCATCTTCTGCGGTGTCTGCTTTACAATCAATTTCGCTTAACATTAACTGTATTGATTCTCTTACCAATGAGTCGTCATCTATAATTAAAAAGTTTTTCATATGGTATTACCTTATTTAGTTTTTGTACTCATTCTTATATTTTTGAGAAAAATGCAGTAAAACTAACACCTTCATTTGGTTTGGTTTTTAAAACAAGAGGAATCTTAAATTTTTCCATGCAGCTATAGATGTAAGTTAGGCCTGTACCAGTTTGTTTATTAAAGTGTTTAGTTGTAAAAAATGGATTGAAAATATTTTTAATATCTTTTTCATCTATTCCACATCCATTATCTTTAATTTCAAAGGTAATATATTTCTTATTTAGTTCAATGCTGTTTTTATTAACAGATTTTGGAGTGTTTTCAGTAAAAAATACATCTTTGATGTTAAATGCTATTTCCCCATCTGGTTTGTCGCCTATTGCTTGAATAGCGTTGCTAACGGCATTTCTCATAGCTTGACCAATAACTTCATAGTTAGCCATAGTTTTAGGTTCAACAGATTTATTATTAACTATTAGCTTAATATTGTTTGGTAGGTTAAATTGAGGCTTATTTCTTTGAATAAGTTCATTTAAGTCTATGGGTTCTATTTTTTGAAAGTCAATGTGCTTGATTTGCATGATCTGATGAATCATTTCTTTCGCTTGTCTTGAGGCTTTAACAACTTTTTGTAGTTTGTCTTTTTCTTCTGTCATGTTTTCAGGTAAAGATTTTTCAACCGCGCTAGAAAATGAAATAATGGGCATTAAAGCATTATTAAACTCATGAGAAATCATGCCTGCAATTTCACCCATATATTCAACTTTTTTAGTTTGGCGAATTTGTTCTTCTAGCTTTCTTCTAACTGCCTCAGCTTGTTTTTGTTTGGTAATGTCTTGAATTTGGCATAATATAAACTCTTTATCTTTAGATGATTTTATTTTATGTAAGTTAAAAACAAAGTCTTTTTTTAGATTGTTAATGGTAGTGCTTGTTTCAAAGCAGCGGCTATTAATTAAATTACTTTCAAAATCGGCGGAGTCTAAAGATAGAATGTCAAAAATAGAATCTTTGTTGATTTTTTTAGTTGTTTTTTTTACTAATGCATGGAAGCTCTTGTTGTAATTTGTAATTGACCCTTCTGATGTAATAATTAAAGATGGAATAAAACTATCATCAAAAGATGATTGTAATAAGTTTGCATATTCTTTTAGTTGTCTTTCTGATTTTTCAACTTTTTTAATTGTGTCGACAATATGAGTTCTGTCTTGAAAAACTAAAAGTTTATGGTGGATTTTAACAAGAGAATCTATTTTAACAAGTTTACATAGTACGTGCTTATGTCCAGATTTTGTTCTGACAGTTAAGTTTTCAATTGTTTGAATGTTGTCTTTATTTATGTTTTTAAGTAACTTTGTAATTTGGTAC
>DMEM01000049.1 GCA_003450915.1 Alphaproteobacteria bacterium | reverse complement strand
ACACAATCAAGGGTAGCCTTAGCTTACACATCATCTAGTTGCTTACCAACAATGTTTTGTTCTAGCAAGATATTCATATTTTCTTTTACTATTTCTTTAAAGTATTCTTCAAGTTCAAATCGTTTATCATCTAATTTTTCTTTATTGCCCAAATCTTTAGTTTCTATTTCTATTTTATCAACAAATCTAAGCATTTTTTCTTGTTCTGTTTTTTCTAATTTCTGACCTGCTATTAGGTTTCGGCTTGCTTGAATAACTTGCTCTAGTTCAACACGGCTTTTTATCAGTTCTTTTTCTGATACGTCAGTTCTTGCATTAATAATAGAGTCTTTTAAAATAGCTAAGCTATCTTCAGCTGAAATTGAAGATTTAATTATTGCTGATTGCTCGACACCTGTTGTCTCTTCAACTGCTTTTACCTGTAACATAGAATTTTCATCTAAAATAAAGCTAATTTTAATTTTAGGCATACCTGCTGGCATTGGTGGAATATTACTTAGAACTAACTTACCAAGCAAGTGACAATCTTTTACTAACTCTCTTTCACCTTGATAAATATTAATCGCTAAGTTAACTTGATTATCTTTAAATGTTGTAAAGCTTTGGCCTTTTGCTGTTGGAATTGGTGTGTTTCTTTCAATAATTCTTTCAAAAATACCGCCCATTGTTTCAATACCCAAGCTAATTGGGTTTACATCTACAAGTAAGATATCACTATTTTTATTAAGAAGCTTATCTGCTTGAATGGCTGCGCCTTTTGCAACGATAGTTTCTGGGTTTACATCATTAAAAATTTTATGGTCAAAGTTAGTTTCTAAAATTCTACTAACAATTGGCATTTTTGTACTACCACCTACCAATACAATACCGTCAATAGAATCAACTTTAGCATCAGCAATAGCTTGTCCTAAAATCTCTACTGTTTTTGTTAATAATGGTAAAGTAAGCTTAAAGAACTCTTGATTAGTTAAAGTGTACTTTGTACCTTTATATTTACAAATTGCAGTTCTTTGTAGAGTTAATTTATGTTTTAAGTCTTTAGCTACATCTAAGAAGTCATAATCATCTTGCATATTAAAGTGTTTAGCGATTGCTAAATCAAAGTCATCACCGCCTAATTGAACATCGCCTAATGTTGATTTAACCTGAAACACTCCATCAATTAGTTTTAATACAGATACATCAAAAGTACCGCCACCTAAATCATAAACAACGAAGTTGCCTTTTTTCTCTGTTTCTAATCCGTATGCTAATAAAGCAGCTGTAGGCTCGTTAATAAGCCTTAAACATTTAATACCAGCTAGTTCAGCAGCAATTTGAGTAGCCTGACGTTCATTATCACTAAAAAATGCAGGAACTGTAATAACGGCTTGCTCTAACTGTTTAGTTTCTTTAATTTCAGACTCTGCAAAAATATCCTTTAGTTTCTTTAAAATTAAAGAGCTTATTTCTTCAGGTGTATAATTTTTACGAATTGTCGCAATTTTTGCTCTACCGTTTTCTTCAATAATATCTAAGTTTTTATGCAAAGGACTCTGTCTTACTTGTTCAATGGTTTTCCCCATTAATCTTTTTACAGATTTTAACTTAATCTCTGATCCATTTTGCTTTACAATATCAACAACACTTGGAAATAATGTCGTATGATCTTTATCAGCAAGAAGCTTAATTTTATTTTCTTTTACATATGCTACAACAGAATTTGTAGTACCTAAATCAATACCAATAGCTGTTTTTATAACTGCTTTTTTATGTTCTGGCTCTTGGATTTGATATATTTGCTGATTCATATTTTTTCTACCCTATACTACATGTTTTAATGACTTGTTAAAGAATATTAACTTTGCTAAATCTGTTTCTATTTCATCTTTATTATTTTGTTTAATAGCCTCAATTAAACTTAACATAATACTTGAAGTTTTTTCTTTAAGTATTTGTTTATAAAGAGAAATCTCACATGGATTTTTCATGATTGACTCTTGTAAATCAAGTAAAAACATTAAATCACTCTGACTTAATTTAGATTGAATTTCTTTTTCAGAAAGGCTAATACCTGTATGCTTTAAATAATACTCTAACAACTTAACATTATCAGATAAAACATCATAGGCGGTATTTATTTCAATAACTTTTTCAACAGACTGAAGTTGATCTTCTACAGAATCACAATTGTCTGGATGATACTTTTTTTGTAGCTGTAAATAAGTAGATTGCAAAGCATCTTTATCAAGCTGATATGTTGGTTTTAAATTAAATAAATCAAAGTAGTTCATTTTTTGCCTTATTATTTATGTTTTTATTCATGAGATCCTAAATCAAATTCAGGATGACGAGTTTATGCGTAATTTAATGTAATAATTTATTAGTAGTATTTTATTTATTTTATCCATGTAATAAAGAGTTAATTTTTGCTAAGGTTTTTACTTTATTTACTGTTAACAATTTAATGTGGAAAATAAATTATAAATTTTTAATAGCTTATTGAGGAAGTGTATAACCTATATACATGACGAAAATAAGATATTAAAAAGGTATTTTTATTTTTCCATTAAACGAAGAACGATTCTCCGCAACCACACTCCCCCTTTTTGTTTGGATTCTCAAAAACAAAGCCACTTTCTAACTCTGTTTCTTTAAAGTCTACTCTTAAGCCAATTAAATAGATTAACGATTTATTATCAATAAGAATTTTTAAACCATCGATTTCTATTAATTCATCGCCCATTTCAACCATATCTCCAAATTCAACTTTATATGAAACACCAGCACACCCTTTAGTTCTTGTGCCAAGTCTAATATAGCTATACTTACCTGTTTGAGCGTTCAACAGGTTAATCATTTTTTCTTTTGCTTGGGGTGTTAATTCAATTACTTGCATAAAGTTTTATTTACCTTGTTTTTCTTTATAGTCTTCAATTGCTGATTTAATTGCCTCTTCTGCTAAAACTGAACAGTGAATTTTTACAGGAGGAAGTGCTAGTTCTTCTACAATTTGAGTGTTTTTAATATCTTTTGCTTCATCTAAAGATTTACCTTTCAACATTTCTGTTGCTAAGCTTGAAGATGCAATAGCAGAACCACAACCAAATGTTTTAAATTTAGCATCTACAATTTTATTATCCTGTACTTGAATTTGCAATCTCATAACGTCACCACATGCAGGTGCTCCAACTAAGCCCGTCCCTACATTTTCATTGTCTTTGTCTAGCGTCCCTACATTTCTTGGATTTTCATAATGATCGATTACTTTATCTGAATAAGCCATAATCCTAGTTCCTTTTGTTTATATTTTACTTATGTGTTTTTTTAAAAATTTTGTTTTATTATCAGTCTATTTGATATTTTATTAAAATAATTAGTTTAAGATATATTTTTTATGTTTTTAATAGAGAAAATTTAGTTAAACTAAATGACGTATTTCAAACTAAAAAAGATACTTAAAATATTATTTTAATGGCCTCCATGTTCATCATTCCACTGAATTTTAGATAGATCAATACCTTCTTTAAACATTTCCCATAACGGGCTTAAATCTCTAAGACGGTTAACTTCTCTAACAACTGTTTCAACTGCTATTTCAATTTCTTCTTTTGTAGTGAAACGACCAATACCAAATCTAATTGAAGTATGAGCTAAGTCATCTCCTTTACCCATTGCTTTTAGAACATATGAGCTTTCTAAAGATGCTGATGTACATGCTGAGCCTGATGAAACTGCTAATCCTTTGATTGCCATCATCAAAGATTCACCTTCAATAAATGCAAATGATAAGTTTAAGTTACCAGGGATACCATCTTCTAATGAACCATTTAGGTAAACTTCTTCAAGCTGTTCGTTAAGTTTATTATACATATATTTTTTTAGTTCGATTAAGCGGTTTGCTTCAGGTTCCATTTCTTCTTTCGCAATTCTTGAAGCTTCTCCAAAACCAACAATTAGAGATGTTGATAAAGTACCTGAACGCATACCACGCTCTTGTCCACCACCGTGAATTAAAGGAGTTAGTCTTACTCTTGGCTTTCTTCTTCTAACATACAATGCACCTATACCTTTTGGCCCGTAGATTTTATGAGCTGAGATACTCATTAGGTCAATACCCATATCTTCAACGTCTAATTCTACCTTACCAAATGCTTGAGCCGCATCAGTATGGAATAATACTCCATGCTCTTTACAAATTTTACCTATTGCTTTTAAATCTTGCATTGTACCAGTTTCATTATTCACTCCCATAACTGAAAGTATAACTGTCTTATCTGTAATTGCGTTTTTTAGATCTTCAAGATTAACACGCCCTGCATCATCTACAGGTAATACTGTTAGCTGCTTACCTTGTTGTTTTAAATATCTTGCTGTGTCAATAACACATTTATGTTCAGTTGCAACTGTAATTAAGTGATCACCTTTATCTTTATAAAAGTCCATAGCGCCTTTTAATGCCAAGTTGTTTGACTCCGTTGCTCCAGATGTAAAAATAATATCTTTTGCATCTGCACTTATTAATTCGGCGATGTGTTTTCTTGCAGTTTCTACTGCTTTTTCACTTTCCCAACCATATGCATGAGTTCTTGAAGCAGCGTTACCAAAAATCTCGCTAAAATAAGGCATCATTTTATCAACCACTCTAGGATCAACCGGAGTTGTTGCTTGATAGTCCATATAAATTGGCATATTTTCTCTTTTAATCATTAGTGCTTCCTTTGTATAAGTTGCTTATAAGCATTTAAAAATTTTTGAATGTCGTTTTTTGTAGTTTCTGATCCTAAAGAAACTCTAATTCCGCATGAAGCTAAATCATCAGAAAAGCCAAGTGCTTTAATAACTTCTGAAGATTTAACTTTTCCGCTAGAACATGCAGATCCAGCTGAAATACAAACATCATTCATATCTGCATTAATTACCTGAGTCTGCGAATCAATTTGTGGGGTTATTATATATGAGGTATTTACAACTCTATTTGAGTTTTCTCCAATAATTATAACATCTGAACTTAGCTCTTTAACCTGTGTTTCTAAGAAGCTTCTTAATTGCTCTATTTCTTGATGTTGACTTTCAAGGTCTTGCAATACTTCTTTGATTACATTTAAGGTTGATAAAGCTTGAACATTTTCTGTTCCTGCTCTACGGCCTCGTTCTTGCCCACCCCCGTGGATTAAAGCAGGTAAATCTGCTTTTCCGTCTGTTAAAATAATACCAATACCTTTAGCTAAACCAACTTTATGTGGAGATAAAGTCATTAAGTTTACTTTTAAATCATTAAAATCAACATTGATCTTACCCCATGCCTGTGTTGCATCTGTATGTACTAAACATTTATATTTTCTACATAAATCAGCAACCGCTTTAACATCTTGTATAATACCAGTTTCGCTATTCACAAAACTTAAAGACACTAAAGAGTACTCTTCTGTTTTTAACTTTTCTTCTAAATCATTTAGATCTATTGAAAAATCATCTTTTAATTTTAAAGTATCTACGCCAAAGCCCATTTCAGATAAGCCATTAACAACTTCTGAAACACTTGGGTGCTCTAGTGGAGATGTTAAGATTTTACCTTTATATTTAGCCACAATGCCTTTTAATATTAAATTATTTGACTCACTACCGCCTGAAGTAAACACGACTTGCTCTTGGCGAATATCAAATAAACGAGCCAAGCTATATCTTGCATTATCTACTACCATTCTTGCTTTCAAACCTATTTTATGGCTTGAAGATGGATTACCAACAATATCCATTGCCTTTAACATTTCTTGCTTAGCTAAATTATGCATTGGCGACGTTGAATTATAATCAAGATAGCTTGTCATAAACTAAAAAGTCCTTTTTGTATTTCTATTATTTTAATTTTAAATATTTTTACTTTGCAGCGCCTGCTAAGTTTTCACATTGGTGCTGAGAAGCATCATACTCTGGTAGATTTCTTGTTAGAACCATTGCTAAAGTAATATCACTCATAAATGTTTCAATGTGATCTGATAAACTCATCCATAAATCATGTGAGTTACACTTAACACCTTTAACGCAATTAGCTGAACCACTACATCTTGTTACTAAAATTGGCTCTTCTACAGCTTGGGTAACTTCGCTTAATTTAATATCGTAAGTTTCTTTAGCTAATTTATAACCTCCACCTGGTCCTCTTGAGCTAACTACTAAGCCTGCTTTTCTTAACTTAGCAAAAAGCTGCTCTAAGTAAGATAAAGATATATCTTGTCTTTTTGAAATTTCTGATAAACTTACTGGTTTTTGTCCGTCTTCTGTTTCTTGCATTTGTGCTAATTCAAGCATAGCCATAATGCTATAACGTCCTTTAGTTGATAGTTGCATATTAATTCCCCTTTCTTAATTAATGAAAAATAACCCTTCCATGTTGTCAACTATTAATATTATTAACCCTTTTTTTCATTAAGGTCAATACTTTTAATAAAAATTAATAAAAAAAAACACAAAAAAGAGCACTATTCTGAAAAAACACACTAAATAAATAAAGTATTGATAAGTAAAGTTAGTTCTGTTATACTAAATATAGAAAAAATAAGAAAAATTACATAAAAGGATTAAAAAGGATATAGTCGAATGTCAAATATCGTATTCCAAGGACCAGCTGGTAGAATAGAAGCTAAATTTTTTGAAAATAAAGATAATCCTAGTGCTCCTATTGCCTTAGTTCTACACCCTCACCCTATGCACGGTGGCACAATGAATAATAAAGCTACTTATAAAATATATGAATCTTTTGCTAAAAATGGATTCTCTGTTTTAAGATTTAACTTTAGAGGCGTTGGTCATTCTGAAGGTTCTTTTGATAATGGCGAAGGTGAATTAAGTGATGCTGCTGCTGCACTAGATTGGATTCATAACTTAAAGCCGCAAGCTCAGCAAATATGGCTATCTGGTTTTTCATTTGGTGCATGGATTGCTATGAAGCTAATTATGCGTCGCCCTGATATTGATAACTTCATTACTGTTGCACCTCCTATTGGCAACCCTGATTATGACTTTTCATCTTTCAACCTATGCCCAACAAGCGGCTTAGTAATTTCAGCAGAATTAGATGATATTGTTAATCCTAATGATATAGAAACATTCTTAAAGCAAGTTCAACGAGTTGAAAATGCTAAAATAAATTATGCTAAAATTCCAAATGCTCATCATTTATTTACAGAACACTTAGATCAGCTAGGAAAACTTTTAGATCAATATATAAAAATGAATAAAACAAAAAATATGTGATTATTTAAAAAATAATTAAAGTTTTACGAAAGGGGTAGAATAATGTTTACATATAAAAAATTA
>DMEM01000122.1 GCA_003450915.1 Alphaproteobacteria bacterium | reverse complement strand
AAATATTTCTCTGTTAGTGAATGCATCTTTTCCATATAAAAACGAACCACATTCTATTGCATATTTCATCTCTCTATTAGAAGCTCTATAAGAATTTATATCATTTATTTCATAAGCTTTACTCAGCTTTGTCATTGATGTTGCGAATTTATTATATAAATACATTCTAGCTGGATCTTGATAGAATTCAAATGCGATTGCTCGTTCCCAGTCATCACGGATATCATTATTATTTAGATCGACACCTAGAATCGTTGCATTATTAATTTTAGAGTCTGGCTCTGGTGGTAATTTGAATTTTTCTTCAATTTGAGCTTTAAAATGTTCTTTTTCAATCGATATATTAGCAATATCAGAGCCATGGCTACCACAAGCAGAAATTAAGCATGACACTAATGTTAGTAATAATATTTTTTTCATTTATTTTACCCCTATTTATTTTGTATATATATTCTACACTTTATACAACTAAAAAGCAAGACATAACCAGTTTGAATAACATCCATTCCAATGGCTCTAATGCAAAAAGATAAATAAAAAAAGGAGGCTATCGCCTCCTTTTCTTTTTATTAATCATCTTGTAATATGCTTTCTAACATCATATCTTTTCGAGTTAGAAATGCTTTAGTTACTTGATAATTTTCTGTATCTTCGTAATCTACCTCTTCGATACCATTTTCTGATACTTCGTAGATAGTGCTGTTTGGGTATCCCATTAAAATTGGTGAGTGAGTAGCAATAATTAACTGAGACCCCGATTTTACCAATCGATGAATTTCAGCTAATGCATTTAACTGCCTTTGGCCTGATAGTGCTGCTTCTGGTTCATCAAAGATATAAAAACCGTTATTGCCAGCCAGCTTGTTAGATAAAACAGCCATAAAAGCTTCACCATGAGACTGGTGATGCAAAGATTTACCTCCATAGCCACCAAGGTAACCTACTTCATCCATTAAAGATGCCACATTATAAAAGCTCTCAGCTCTTAAAAAGAACCAGTCTTTTGGTCTAATAGCACCTTTAACCAGCTTTAAAGTTTTATAAAGGTCTGAATGAGTTGCCTCAGTTTCAAAAGTAGTATTTTTATTACCACCTTCTGCATTTAAGCCCATAGCAACGGCAATTGCTTCAACAATTGTTGATTTACCAACTCCGTTTTCTCCAACCAAAAATGTAACAGGAGTTTTAAACTCAATTTCTTGAATATTTTTAATAGATGATAAGTTATGAGGATAAGAGTTTTCGTCTGATCCTGTAAACTTCACCTTTTGAAGATATGGTTTATTTGTCATAATTTATCGATGTCCTTTACCATAACAGTTTGGGCAAATATCTCGAGACATTGAGCCTCCGTGAAGAGCGCCACAGCCAGGAACTTTACATTTGTAACGAGCCGAACATCCCATACTTGTAAATTTTTTATATTTAAACATAAAACAGTATACTACCTTTTGTCTTAAAAAGAAAACATGTAATTATAAAAACTACATCAGTTAGACGGAACATAATAGTGTCTATACTCTATAAAATCAAGACCTTTAAATTATTTTTTTAATAAGACTTTACACCTATTAGTAAAAAGAATATAATACGACAAATTTAACTTTTAAGAAAAAGGGTAAGAATAATGATTAATAAAAATGTTCTAGTTTCTGGTGGTGCTGGCTATATTGGTTCACACACAATTTTAGCTTTACTTGATAAAGACTATAAAATTACCGTTATTGATGATATGTCAACAGGTTCTGAGCAAACTAAAAGATATCTTGAATCTTTAGGTGTTGAATTTATTCTTGGAAATATTAATGAAATTGATAGAGTTAAATCTATTATTAAAGAAAAAAACATTGAAACTGTTTTAAACTTTGCAGGCTCTATTATTGTAGGAGAATCTGTTGAAAATCCTGTAAAGTATTATGAAAACAATTTTTCAAATACTCTTCTATTTTTAAAAGCTTGTTTAGATGAAAACATTAAACGCTTTGTATTTTCTTCAACTGCTTCAATTTATGGTGATGCTAATAATGAGCCTGTAACTGAAACTTCTAAAGTAGCTCCAATGAACCCATATGCAGAAAGCAAGCTAATGGTAGAAAAAGCTTTAGCTGATGTTAAAATTGCTCATCCTGATTTTAACTACGGTATTTTAAGATACTTTAACGTAGCAGGCGCTGATCATAAAGGCAGAGTTGGCCAAATGAGTAAAGATGCTACTCACTTAATTAAAGTATCAACACAAAAAGCTCTTAAGAAAAGAGATAGCTTAGAAATTTTTGGTACTGACTACCCTACTTTTGATGGCACTTGTATTAGAGATTATATTCATATTTCAGATTTAGCACAAGCTCATGTTAACCTAGTTGAATATATGGAGAAAAACGAAAAATCTAATTTATTTAACTGTGGCTATGGTGATGGTTTTTCAGTTAAGCAGGTTATTAGCGAATTAGAAAGCATTATTGGTGAATCTTTAAATGCAAAAGAATCTCCTCGTAGAGCTGGCGACCCTGTTTCAATTGTTGCAAACAATGCAAAAATTAAAACTGAACTAGGCTGGAAACCTAAACATAACAACCTAACAGAAATCATTACATCTGCTTTAGAATGGGAAAAAACTTTATAAACAGGATACTAAAAAAGCCCTCATACGAGGGCTTTTTTATTTTTTAGTTTTTCGATTATCATTAAGCATAGCTTAACAATAAACAAGCAGGAAGGTCTTCATCTTGCTTAATTTGCTGCAACTTTATATAGTTTTCAATATTAACTCGGCGAATTTCATATCCCCCCTCAATATATTCATATGTTTCAATTAAAAATGTATTATCATGATTTATTTTATCATACTGAGTTAATACATTATTAACTTTACTCCTGAAGCATGCGATGCTCTTGGGATTTCCTAAAAACATTGAAAATAAAGAAATTTTATACGCCTTTAAATCTTTTTTAGGTGTTTTTACATCTTTATTTTCCGGTAGATCTGCCAAGTTAACCTGCATTAGGTTTAATAACATTTCTGTTATTGTAATTTCCTTATAATCAAGAGATTGATAAAAAGGACTAGTTTTTAAGTTTGTACCACGTGCTGTTGGATTTACTAAAGATAACATAGTCGGCACCTT
>DMEM01000092.1 GCA_003450915.1 Alphaproteobacteria bacterium | reverse complement strand
ACAATCAATTAATGAAGAAGGCTTTAAAGTTGCCTTTGATATTTTACACAATGCAACAATTGCAGATGATGAAAAATTAATTTGGAAAGATAAAACTTTAACTTCTGAAATTTTAAGAAATCAAATGAATGCAACAATTGCTTCATTAGGCGGAATTTCAAATGAAGGAGGTCCTATTGTTGCTTGTGGAGTTCAAGGCTCTCAACCTCATGAAATGGGTTATGGGGCTTTATATGCAAATCAGCTAATAGTAATGGATTCATATCCAATGCATTCAAATCTTTATTATGGTGATTTAACAAGAACGGTTTTAAAAGGTAAAGCTTCTAAAAAGCAAGAAAAAATGTTTAATAGTGTTAAAACAGCTCAAGCTCTAGGTATTAATATGGTTAAAACAGGTGTTATTGCCAATACTATTCACCAAGCTATTGAAGAGCAATTTGAGCAAGATGGTTTTAAAACAGGGGTTGATAAAGAAGGTAATCAAATGGGATTTTTCCATTCAACAGGGCATAATGTTGGTTTAGAATTGCATGACATTGGTTTTGGAGTTGGCAATCAAACAAACCTTCTTGAAACAAACCAAGTAATTACTATTGAACCAGGGCTTTATTATGCCGATATTGGTGGGGTTAGAATTGAAGACATTGTGGCAGTTACTGAAGACGGTCCTAATAATCTGACAACATTGGAAAAATTCTTAGAAATTGACTAATAATTAAAAAAACTACTAAAAAAGCCTCTTTTTTTATAAGAGGATTTTCTCATATCTTGACAAAAGCTATAATAGTCAGTATATTAAAAGTTCTACATATACCAATTTATATATTTTTTGGAACCTAGTAGTTAGGTTTAAAGAGGTAATTATGCCAGAAAGGATGGCAGCAAGGGTTGCCCTGGAAGATGACTTCAATTATTCTTATGGAGACTTTGAAGTCAAAGAGTACTTTTTTCGTAATACTGAGATTTTACATGACATAAAGGCTTGTATTAGCAAAGGAGAGTTATACGGAGATGTTTTTTTAAAAGAATTCTATAGGATTAAGCAAATTAGTGATGATATTTTAAGTTCTTCAGGTTCTGAGATGTTAAGAGAGTTAACTGAAGTAGTTCAGTCTAATAGGCTTGATTCTTATATAAGGAAAAATATGTTGACCTTACCTAGTTTTGAACTTTTAGAGTTTAATCCTGAAATTTACTTGTTGGATGATGAAGACTTTTCCTTCATTCCAAACCTTGATGATTTAGGTTTGAATACATTTTTTTACTTTATGGGCTTTGCCAAGGTAGTTTCTTTAGAGGTATATGATCGTTATTTTATGCCTTTAGAGAAGATGTTTTTAGCTCCATTGCATATTCTTAACAGCTTTTCTTTAAATGATCTAGTTGTTTTTCTTAATAACTATGATAATATCATTAATAACCATTTGAAGCTTTTTGAAGATAAAAGTATTTTTGAAAACAAAAATGTTCCTAAAAGTTACTCTTCTTTAGAATCTAAGCTTGTAAAACACTTTTATCAATCAGTTTTGTCCGCAGCAGAGTGTGCTAAAATGCTTTATGATTTTGGATTGAAAATGTTGTTACAGCGCCATGCTAATGATGATAGCTTAAATCAGGATACTTCTTTTAATTCTCTTATTGAAAGCTATTTGTATAGTGATCAAAATTTAACAAATTTAAATGAAACAATTAAGCTTGTTTCTGATAGAGGAGAGTTAAAAAGCTGTTAATTAAAGATATAACGAAAACCGCCATGTAGGCGGTTTTTTTATTGAAGATAATGTTTTTTGCTGTTTGAATTATTTTATTGATATTATTAATATCAATAAAATTTAAAATTACAACTCTAAACGACCATAAAACAATTCATTTGAACCTCATAGTTTTAATAACCTTGGCTTATAATGTATATTCTTGTATATCTTGAAATATTTGTACTTGAAAAATATATTTTTTCTTGAAAATATTGTAAATAAGGTATATCATAATTAATAATATTCAATATTATTAATTATCGCAAATATACAAACATGAAAGGCTTGAAAAATGAGAAGCTTATTGATCTTATCTATTTTAGTAATGGTGTCATCTTGTGCATGGCATTCAAAAGAATTAGAAGATTTTAATGTTAGCAATTGTTCTGCTACATATTACTTAGACTTCGGTGAAGAAGATAATGCAACAGATTTAATAGGTTTTAGTGTTGTAAATTCAGGTAATGTTTTTGAAAATCCAGAGCTAGAAAAAAATGTAACTAGTAATTTATGTGTTGGTGGCAATGAAGAGCTATATGGCGAGTTATTAAACTGTGTTTCAAAATTTGACCAAGAAGTTAAAAGAATTTATGGTAGATGGTATATTGTTGAAGTTTTTTCAGTTGACTGGCTACAAGCTCTAAAATCATTCTCATTTGAACAAAATTATGTAAAACTAAGAAAAATTAACGAAGATGGTTCATCTCAAACAATCGTAACATCATTATTAGATATTGAGCAGTATTTAAATTATTCAGAATAAAAAATATATTTTTTAATTGTAAAAACAACACCCTCTTC
>DMEM01000162.1 GCA_003450915.1 Alphaproteobacteria bacterium | reverse complement strand
ATTTTGTATAATTTAATGCAAGAATTACCCCCATTAAAAGTTCAAAAAACCTTGCTGGTAGCAAGTAATATGCATATGATTTATCTGTTACTGCAAAATAATGAGATAACGATACACCAATCAGTAATAAAGAACACAAAATAAGATTAAACCACTTAGTTTTATAAGTAAACTTAAATAGTAAGATTAAAAATATTGGAGCAATAAAATAAAATTGCTCTTCAACGCCTAAACTCCAAGTATGAAGCAATTGAATAGTATCAGTATCAGCTGAAAAATACTCCTGCCCCTTACCAAAAAAGTAAATATTTGAAAACCCCAGTAAACTATAGATTATAGAGCTAATAAAAAAGTGATATTCCTCAGGCATTAATAAAAACCAGCCTGCTATAAACGTAGTAACAATAACAGTTATTAATGCCGGTAAAATTCTACGCATACGATGCAAATAAAAGCCTTTAAAGCTAAACTTATCTCGTAAAATTTGTTTTTGAATTAAGCTAGCAATTAAAAAGCCAGATATAACAAAGAAAATATCTACACCTACAAAACCTCCACTAATAGGAAAACCTACATGAAATAACACAACTAATAACACTGCGATAGCTCTTAAGCCATCAATATCTTTTCTATAATCTAATAACATAAATACACACTCTTAATTTTTAAAATAATTCTAATTGGTCTACTAATTTTTTTGGAACTTCTCTATTTAAATGCTGATACGCAGCCGGTAATACAACACGACCTCTTGGAGTTCTTTGAATAAAGCCTTGCTGAATTAAAAACGGTTCAATCATGTCTTCAATAGTATCTTTTGACTCTCCAATAGCTGCAGCAATTGTTTCAACACCAACAGGACCACCATTAAACTTATCTAAAATCGCATTTAAATAGCGATAATCATTTTTATCTAAACCTAATGAATCAACATCTAAAGCTTTTAAGGCAATGTCTGCCATAGCTTTATCAATCACACCATTGTTTTGTACCGTTGCAAAATCTGCTACACGACGAAGTAATCTATTTGCAATTCTTGGTGTTCCACGAGCTCTTCTAGCTATTTCAAAACAACCTTCAGAATCTGCTTGAATACCAATTTTAACAGATGCATTCGCAACAATAATCGCTAATTCTTCTGATGTATAAAACTCCATTCTCATATGCACACCAAATCTATCTCTTAAAGGATTTGATAACATACCTGCACGAGTAGTTGCTCCTACTAGAGTAAATTCAGGAAGGTCAATTTTAACAGTTCTTGCAGAAGGCCCATCACCAATAATAATGTCTAGTTGAAAGTCTTCCATTGCAGGGTATAAAACCTCTTCAACTGCTGTTGGTAATCTGTGAATTTCATCAATAAATAAAACATCTCCTTTTTCTAAAGATGTTAAAATAGCTGCTAAATCACCACTTTTTTCAATAATTGGCCCCGATGTTGACCTAAAACCAGTCTCCATTTCTTTAGATATAATTTGAGCCAAGGTTGTTTTACCTAACCCTGGAGGGCCATGGAAAATAATATGATCTAAGCTTTTAGAACGCTTTTTAGCTGATTCAATAAAAATTCTTAAATTTTGCTTTAGCTTATCTTGACCAATAAAACCTTCTAGACGATCTGGACGAATAGATTGTTCATGCTGACCAAAGTCTTCAATATGAGCTTTTTGCCCGTCTACTAGTCTATCTGTTTCAAAATCCATAAAAAACTATCCTTTTAAAATTCTTAGTGATTCTTTTAGTAATAAACCAAAGTCATCATTAACAGCTGTTTCTCTAACTGCTTGTGATACAGCTTGATTTGCCTGATTATTTTTAAAGCCCATATTGCTTAATGCTGAAATGACATCGTTAATTGCAGATGTATTCATTACTGATTTTTCGCCACCTTGAGAACCTACTTTTGGTAGACCTGCTGATAATACTGGTAATTTACCAGAAAGATCTAATACGATTCTTTCTGCAACTTTTTTGCCAATACCTTTAGCTGCTTGCAGTATTTTTGAATTACCCGTATTAACTGCCTCAATAACATCATCTGCTGAACAAACTGATAAAATAGCCATACCTGCTTTAGGACCAACTCCATTTACTGAAGTTAGCTTCATATACATTTTTCTATCATCTGCACTCAAAAATCCAAATAGAGTAATTTGATCTTCTCTAACATGAGTATAAATATGCATATCTGCAGCTTGATCAATTGCAACTTTGCTTAAATCTCTTGTACTTGCAAAAACTTGATAACCAACATTATTTACATCAATTACTAAAAAGTCTTCTTCAAAGTCAATAACTGTACCTTTAAGGCGGTAAATCATAATAATTCTTTCTTAATTTTTTCTATAATCAACAGTTTACTATTTTTCTGCTTTTTTTGCAACTTCTTGCTCTACTAAGACCTCTAATGGGTTGCCGTATTTTTCTAAATATTTTTGACCTAAGTATTTAGAAGCATAATCTGTAATATGGTTTGAGTCTCTATAGAATAAAATATCTTTAATCTTAATATTACATTTTTTATCATTACAAATTACACCTTTAAGATCAACAAAAATTGTTTGTGGATATTTTTCTTTTACCAAATTCCACATTTTTTCTTCTATTTCTTTTTGCTTAAGAGCATCCTCAAAGTCTATCGATACCGTTTTTTCATTTCCAAACATTGATGAGTACAATGCATCTCTAGCCATTTTTCCAACAACGGGAGTATCTTTTAATATAATTAACTTAGCTCCAGACTGATGTATCATATCTACAGTATCTAAAAACTTTTGACTAATTTCTTCAAGTGGATATCTATTAAAGTGTGAAGTATAGTAACCTGTTGTTATAACATAATCATATTTTTTTGAATTTATTTCTCTATTAACATAGTTAACATAAGACTTAATACTAGCTCTTGACTGAGACTTTAGCCTTTTGCTAGCTTCATCAATATTTATATTTTTTAAAAATAAGCCACCGCCCCAAAATCCATTATTTGCTTTTAAGCCTGCATCATTTAATAGATAGTTAACAAATGAAACATTAGCTTGTGCATGAGAGTCTCCATAATAAAAAACTTTTGGTTCCTTTGCTTCTAAATTTCCAATTTCACACTTATTTTCTCTATCTGGGTTATTAATATAATTTATACTAAAACAAAGATCACTTCTTATAGGGTGTTGATAAATATAGCTTTCAACATAGGGATTACCTGACAGTCTAAAGTCATTAAACTCAGAATTCTGATTAGCAATATTTTTTAATCCATAAAAAGAAACTATAGGAGAAATAAATAAAACAATAAAAGTTGTTAAAAAGCTCCATTTAAATTTGTATCTAAATGGTTGTTCAATAAATTTCCATGATAAAAACGAGATTAATACTAAACCTAAAATTACACTCAACATTTCTAAATTCGAAAACTCTAGTCCAACAGCTTTAAATATTGCAAATACAGGCCAGTGCCATAAATATAAAGAGTAAGAAATTAAACCAATAAACACAACAGGCTTAACACCTAAAGCTTTGGTTAAATAGGTTTTTTCTTCATTTTTGCCAAGATAAATTAATATTGCAGCACCTAAACATACAAACAAAGCATTATAACCAGGGAAAATAGAACCTTTTGTAATGATAAATGCTGGAATTATTATTAAT
>DMEM01000042.1 GCA_003450915.1 Alphaproteobacteria bacterium | reverse complement strand
GTCTTATAACTTGTTTAACAGTTTTATTTATCGGATTCTTAATGTACTTTAAACAAATAAATCAAATTAGTATGGTTGCAATTGGTGTTGTGTCATCATATGTGACATACTGGGTTAATAGCTTAACCAGTGTTTCAATATTGCAGACATATTGGCTGGCTATTTTTGCGGTTATGTCTTTAATAGGTTATTTTTATATTATGAACAATAAAAGGGTTAATTAGTTATGTATTTCATCGAACAAAATTATATTACATTATCTTTAGTTTTAGCTTTTGCTATTAGTTTTTTTGGAGCTCCTTCTTTAGTTAAGTTTTGTGCTAAGGTTTTTAAACCTGAAAACTCAATTCAGCGTCAACATACAACGCCAACTCCAACAGGTGGCGGAATGGGGTTTGCTCCTTTAATTGTTTTACTTTCTCTGCCGATAGTTTTTGTTGAGTTTGGATCGTTTGATGTATCAGTATTTTTATTGGTTATGTTTATCTGTTCAATTTTAATGGCTCTAACTGGTTTTTTAGATGATAAGCATGATTTGTCAGCAAGAAGAAGGGTAGTTATTCAGCTTGCTTTAACAACAATCCCTGTTTTGCTACTTGAGCAAGTTTGGCCAGGTGTTCCATATATTTTAGAAAAGCTTGCTTTAATTATTGGCTGGACGTGGTTTGTTAATACTTATAACTTTACTGATGGAATTGATGGATATGTTAGCTCTCATTCTGTTTTTGTCTGTCTTGTTGGGGCTTTTTTAGTGCCTATTTTTGCTCCTTTGTTTTTAATTATAGCAGCTGTTATGGCTGGCTTCTTAAGAGTTAATTTACCAATTCCTAGAGCAAAAGTGTTTATGGGTGATGTTGGTAGTACATTTTTAGGTTATGTTCTAGGTGGTTTAATGTATGCTTGTTTAGTAGTGGATGGGTCTTATGCATTTTCATTCTTTACGCTAGTATTGCTACTTGCTTGTGATACATCTCAGACTATTATTAAACGCATTATTAGAGGTGAAAAACCTTTAATGCAAGCTCACAGAGAGCACTGGTTTGCAAGAATGTACGACTTAGGCTTTCCTCATAGAAAAATTTTAGGCTTGGGTATGCTAGTTAATTTAGCTATTTTAGTTATTATTTTGTTATGTTATGACAATGTATTTAGATTTGCATCACCTGTATTTGGAATGATTGCATTCTCAGCTCTTGCATTTTATATTAAAAAATGCGAAAAGGATGCTGATGTTAAGGTACCCGGTTTTTGTAAAACAGAACGTTATCAAGAAAAAGAAAAAGTATCAGGTCTAAAAAAAGATGGTGTAGGACAGGATTAGTAAGTTAAGTTAAAATAAAAAAGCTTCCAGTCGTTGGAAGCTTTTTATATTATTTAAAATAGGCTTGTGATATCTTCATATGTTTCTTTTGTGCCGTATAGAACCTTAACATCTTTTGTTTTAGGGTTCTGACAGAATAATGTGTTACCTTTTAGCGACTTTCTAATGCCTTCAGTTCTCAAATCTTTAAAGCGTAAGCAACGGTACTGTTTGTAGTTTATAGCATCTTTTAAAATAGAGAACTTTTGAGTGTTCTTAATAATGTCATTACCTCCGTAGTATTTTATAACTTTATTATACTGAGACTGGTAGTTAGGATTAACCCCACGGTAAATTCTCCATACAGCCTTTTTAGCTGGGCGATATAACTGTGCTACGCGTTTAGTTCTATTATCATCTTTAAATTCAATGTTTTTCTTTCTTAAAGTAAGGAATGTATCGTGAATTTTATTATCTTTAGTAAAAATCATAACTCTCCAGTTAAATACAGAAAGAGGTTGGGCTAGTGTGTAAATTTCTTTTACATCAATTTTTAAAGCTTCTGCGTAATCATTTGCAGCACTTCTTGCTTTTAAAGAAAAGCTAAATACTGCAATAATGTAAAGAGCTACTATTCCTAAAAATACCCTTGCGATATCTCTTCTATAATCTTTAAAGAAGAATATTATAATAGCACCAGTTAGACATACTAAAAATAGACCTAAATCGAAACTATGTAGTAAATGTGCTGAGAATTTATAGCTAGATAGGGGGTAAAATAATGCAATTCCTTCACTGCCAAGTAGATTAAATAATACAACTAATAAAATAGACCCACAGATGCTAGGGAATAAATACTTAGCATCAACTTTTTCACCAAAGATAAAGTTAAATCCTGCTGTAAGAGCTAAGGCATACGCGGGAAGAAAAATAAGTGACCATAAGAATGTATTTTGATATGCCAATTCAGTAGTTTTCTCAAAATATGAAAATACTCTATCTAGATATGGAAATGCAGTACATGCAATAGCAATAATAAATCTTCTATTACCTACACCTAAATTTTGCTGTTTATTTTTTGTTTTTAAAGCGAATATAGTTAAGATAGCAATAAGAATGCTTAATATAATGTTCATTAACTAAGTTTTACTCCGTTGTTATAGTTTTCTAACACATGTTTTTTGGCTGCTGTAAAAGCTAGCTGTTCATTAAGTAGAGTGTGTTGTCTTTGAGATTGATTTTTCAAAAATACAACATTGTTAAACACTCCTTTTAATGCTTGGTTAAGCTCTTCAATCATGCCTGTATTACCTATTAACATAATATTACTGTTTTTGTCAAATTCAGCTAGGTTTTGTAATAGTAAAGATTTTATTACAAAAAATGCTGTTTTTAGTTTGTCCTCTGTTTTTATTTTACTAAACATAATAGAATTTATAAGGTCTTTTTGTAATATTTCAAGTGTTTCTACTGTTTTTAGTTTGTTGATAATGCCTTCATCAACCTCTCCTTGAGATATTAAATAAGCAACGTTATCTTGCTCTAAATTAAAATACATAGCTAAATAGCGTAAAATACTATAGCCTAAAGATGATTCAATATATGAAGTTTTTGAATTTAATTTATAAATATCAAAGTTTTCATCTAAATTAATAATAAAACCGCTATCAATTTGCTTGTTTTCTGCTAATACTTTTAAAAATTCAGTATTGTTATTTAAATTAATATTAAATATAACAGGAATATTTAACTGTTGCTGGATATGTGTTGCTAAATCTAGAGATATGTCTGAATTTAATTCGGGGTTTTCAATAGCAATACAATCAATATGGCTAGATTCCATATTGTTTTCAGTTAAAATCGACTTAATAGATTTGTTCATCTCATTTGCTAGGTCGGCTCTAAGAGTTGCTAGTTCTTTAACATCAAAACTGTACCCCTTAACTTTCTTGAATAGCGATAATAAGTCAAGATCTATGATTTTTTCAAAGCTTGCGATAAACTCAAAAACATGCTGTCCATCGGTTTCAGATATTATTGTTATAATTTTTCTTTGATTTAGATCATACCTAGAAGAAACAACATAATATGTTTCTAATTTTTTATTTTTTAACATAACTTAAAACTCCTAAAAATTCTTGCAGTTTTCCACTGTTTATATTATACTTTAAGCTAGTTTTGTGATTGTATCAATCA
>DMEM01000030.1 GCA_003450915.1 Alphaproteobacteria bacterium | reverse complement strand
GTATAAACCTTCAAGGTTATTAATGTTATATAAGTTAAAGATTAAATTAAATGCATAATTAATCATAATCTCTTTAACCGACTTTAATAATATTGGATAAAGAGTTTCATTGTTGATATTGCCATGCTGGATTCTAATATTCCATAAATCTGTATATGAAAAAAAGACAGAAAGGTGAATTTTATTTTTTAAATCGCTTAAGTCTTTTATATTTAAAGGTAGGGGAATATCTACCGGATCTCCCTTAAACTGCCTCATAAATTCAATTTTTAAATGAATATTATAAACTTTATCATTAATCTCTTTATTATTTTTTAGGATTTTTCCTGCTTCAAAAATTGTAGAAAAATCAGTAAGTAATATAAACATAATGTCTATCCTTATAGAATAGGATTGGTTGTATTCTAATATAATAAAAAATAAATAAAAGTCAAGATATGATAAAAAAGAAGACCGATATAAAGGCCTTCTTTTCTCTAGTAATTTTATTTTTTAGAAGCCCATGCCAGGCATTCCGCCACCCATGTTTTGCATAGCAGCTTGTTGCTTATCAATTTCAGATTGTGAGTCTGTTACCATAACTTCTGTAGTTATCATAAGTCCTGAAACAGAAGCCGCGTCTTGTAAAGCTGTTCTAACTACTAAAGTAGGATCAATGATACCTGCTTCAAACATATCAACGTATTCGTCTGTAGATGCATCAAATCCAAAAGTAGCAGATTTGTTTTCTAAAACTTTTGCAATTACTTCTTCAGAATCACAACCAGCGTTTTCAACAATTATTTGAATAGGAGTTCTTAAAGCTCTTTTTACAATATCAACTCCCATTTTTTGATCGTCATTGCTTATTTCAATATTTTCCAATGCTGAAATGGCACGTAGTAGGGCAACGCCACCACCAGCGACAATACCTTCTTTAACTGCAGCTTTTGTAGCAGCTAACGCATCAATAATACGATCTTTCTTTTCTTTAACTTCAATTTCAGATCCGCCACCAACACCAACAACAGCAACTCCACCAACTAGTTTAGCTAAACGCTCTTGTAGTTTTTCTTTATCATATGATGAAGTAGTAGTATCCATTGCTTGTTTAATTTGACCCGCTCTTGCATAAACATTATCTTTAGCACCAGCTCCACCAACAATAGTTGTCTCGTCTTTTTTAATTGTAATATTTTGAGCTTGACCTAACATATCAAGAGATGTTTTATCTAATGTTAAACCTGTTGTTTCAGAAACTACAACACCGCCTGTTAAAACTGCGATATCTTCTAGCATTTCTTTACGACGTTCACCAAAACCTGGTGCTTTAACAGCAGCGACTTTTAAGCCACCTTTAAGTCTATTAACAACTAAAGTTGCTAAAGCTTCGCCTTCAACATCTTCAGCGATAATAACGATTTGTCTGTTTGCTTGCATTACTTGCTCTAAAACAGGAACAATTTGCTGCATGTTAGAAATTTTTTGATCCGTAACTAAAATATATGGAGCTTCCATTTCAGCAATCATTTTTTCAGTATTTGTACAGAAGTATGGAGATAAGTATCCTTTATCAAACTGCATACCTTTTACTGTTGTTAAGGTGGTTTCTAAACCTTTTGCTTCTTCAACTGTAACAACACCTTCAGGGCCAACAACTTCCATAGCATTAGCAATAATCTCACCAATTTCAGAATCTGAATTAGCAGAAATTGTTGCAACTTGCTGAATTTGTTCTTTTGATTTAATATCTTGCTTTGTTTCTTCAATTGATTTAACAACCTGAGCTACAGCCTTATCAATACCACGTTTTAAATCCATAGGATTTTTACCGTTTGCAACTTCTCTAACGCCTTCGTTACAAATACTTTGAGCTAAAACTGTTGATGTCGTTGTTCCATCGCCAGCCAGTTCTTCAGTTTTTGAAGCAACTTGCTTAACCATTTGGGCACCGATGTTTTCAAATCTATCTGTAAGAGCGATTTCTTTAGCTACAGAAACACCGTCTTTAGTTACACGAGGTGAACCAAATGCTGAATCTAAAATAACATTTCTACCTTTAGGACCTAACGTTACTTTAACTGCATTTGCTAAAGTATTAACACCTGTAAGCATTTTTTCTCTAGCTTGAGTATTAAATAGAATTTCTTTTGTCATTATTTTTATTCCTTAGTTTTCTATTATTGCAAGAATGTCTTCTTCTTTAATTATAATAAAGGTTTTTTCTTCTTCTTTAATTTCATTGCTGTTTGCAGCCCATTGGTTAAATAAAACTGTTTGATCAACACAAACTTTTAAATTTTCATGTTCTCCATTTGCTTTAAAAAAGCCAGTGCCAACTGCTTTAATAATACCTTTTGTAGGTTTCTTTTTTGCACTCTCGGGAATGATTAAACCTGAGCTTAATGTTTGATCTTCTTGTAAAACTTCTATTAGGACTCTATCATAAAGTGGCTTGATTTTCATTTGTTAAAATCTCCTTGTTTAGCACTCTTATATCTTGAGTGCTAATTAAAACATATTTTAAAATTTCTTGCAAGTACTTTCTTTTTGTGCTTTAATAAAAGTACCTTTAAAGAATCAAGGTAAAACTTGATCTTACTAAGGTTTTAAAATAAAAATCAAATAAAACTAATACGATATAAATACTATTTTTTTAACCAATAATAATAATAATAAGGTGGAAACGGTAACCAAAATTTTACCAACCTCAAAAAAATAGTACCTAGAGCTTGAAAACTAAGTTTTAAGCTTATTCCTTTGCAGGATTTTGTTTATTCCTAGAAGGTGATAGAAATATCATTATTTTAGGGTAAGAGGGAAACATAATACCTATTGATTAGCAAAAGCTAAGGGCAATGAAGTTGTTTACTATATAAAAACAACTATAAAAATCGATTTGAAAGCAGAGTAGCTCCACCCACTCTGCTTTTTTTGTCCCTAAAAAACAGATGGTTAATATAAAAAATACACTTTTTTGATATTTTACTCTTGAAAATACAACCTTAAATACATAAATTAGACCTGCTGACGTTATTAAGGGGCGTGCCTATATTTAGGACTCTACCTTATCTACACAGATATAGCAATTAACCAAGTTTACTATAATTAAAATAAGAAACTATGTTAGTTATATCAATCAAAAAAATATTCAACAAAATTAAAATTTAATACTTAATTATTTTTAAGTGTTTATTATTAAGTGAATCTTGTTATTAAAATTTTATAATAACCGGAGATACTTTGACGTACTTATTAAGGAGAGATAAAAATGAGTCAAACAGTTTACTTTGCTAATTCAGAACAAGCTTTATATTGGTTAATGGAACAAAAGAGGCAATCGGGTTTAATTAAAACAAGTAGTTTTACAGAAACTTTAAATGAAGATAAAACAACCAGAGAGCCAACAGTTTCAGAACTTTTAAAATGGAGTGGAGTTTATCAATATCCAAAAGGAAAAGAAGAAATCGCAATGGTAGTTTCTCAACTAGAAAAGATATTTTTAAAGTTAGAAAAAAGAACTCAAGTTATTTTAATGTTAACTTACTTGGGAGACTTTGCAACCCCAGAACTTTATTCAAAAGCTAAAAAAATGCAAAAGGTTTTAAAAGAAAGAGGCTATAGAGTTGTTTTACATTATAAATACCAAAAAACTAAAGTTGCAGAGATGCTAAAGATTGATAGAAAAACAGTAACTCGTCATACTCAAAAAGCAAACGAAGTCTTTACTAAAGAATTGTTAAATAGAGGGTTTGTTGCTTAAAGTTTAAAGCAGTAGCTTATATCTAAAATACTTTCTGATAATTCAGATTTAACTTTTATATTTACATATACTCCTAAATCTGTTTTCAATTGCTGAAAACTAGCAACTTGGCAGTAATCTAATGCCTGAGAGATCGAATCTTTAGATATTTCAACTTTTGATTTTTCTAAAGCTTGCAAACTTTTGATAACTTCTAACTCTGCGAAAGATTTTAAATTTTCAGGTGTTAAGACGTTATGTAAAGAAAATAGATCTTTAAAATTACTTGCAAGTGTATTTATTGCTTTAAAAACTTCAAAGTTTTCTGGAGTTATGAATACACTTGAAGGTAAAACTGCTAGAATCCCCTTCATTAGGTTTAATGAGTTAATAGAACTCGCATTTAATGATATGTGTATACCTTTAGAATCGGAGTCTATAAAGTCAATTACAAGGTGGGGAGATACTTGAGTTAATGTCTTTTTCGAGAAGTTATCTAATTTATGTTCAGATATATTTTGAATAATTACAATATCTAAAAGTTTTTGAGCTTTTTTTATTGTAATAATATCAGATGCTGTTATACTATTTAAGATAGGAACAAAGCCAATAGATGTATATTCGTCTTGCTCAATAAATTTGGCAAGTAGAGTGTTTATATCTGTTAAATTGTTTATTATTTCCATATACTTAAATTTCCTAACTGTTATAAAATAAATAATAAAGGGATTGTAACAATGTTATCGAAAAAAATCAATGTTCCTGAAGAATTTGTTCTTGAAAGTATTACTTTAAAAAGAACAAATGAAAAATTTTCAGAAGAACGATTTAAAACACTCCATGAAAATATAAATCACTTGAGTAAATTTATGCCCTTTGTTAAAGCTTCATACTCTATCGAAGATGAGCTAAAGCATATTGCTAGGTGTAGCAAAAACTGGGATGCAGGTCAGGTTTATGATTTTTCTATTTTTGAGAATGAAACAGGTAAGTATATCGGCTGTATTAGTATTATTGTTAATAAATCTTTAAGACTTGAACATTCTTTTGGTTATTGGTTAGCTGAAAAATCTCAGGGCAAAGGGTATATTTCTCAAGCTGTACAGGCTTTAACAGATTACTTACAAGATAAGCAAGAAGCAAAAAGAGTTATAATAAGCTGCCATGCTAAAAATTTAAAATCGGCTAAGGTCGCATTAAGAAATGACTTTTTATTTGAGTATAAAGCTTTTGGTCTAGATAGAGGCGATGATGCATACTTTTTTGTAAAACTTTTAGATCAAGAAAAAAGAAGTGAGCTATTAAGTATACAAGATAGTTTAAAATCAATATATAATATTAACATATAACAATAAAGAGGATATAACTAATGTCATTAAATTATAACTTTCCAGAAACATTAGTAGGTGATACAATTATTTTAGAAAAACTTGAGCAATTTCATGCAGAAGATCTTTATAGCGTTATTGATGCTAATAGAGATTATATTGCAAAGTATCTTCCTTGGATGACAGAAAACTACCGCTTTGAAGATACTGCAAAGTTTGTTTCAATGAAAGAGGAAAACTTTGAAGATCAAGATGGTTTTGCTTATGTAATTATTAATAAAGAAACAGACGAAGTTTTAGGTTCTGTAGGTTTAAGTATAAAAAGCAAAGGTTCTTCTGAGCTTGGCTACTGGTTAGCAGAAAATCAACAAGGTAATGGCATTATGAGTCAAGCTATTGATTTACTTGTTGAATATGCTTTTGAAGAAACTCCAATTATTAGAGTTGATATATTTACTTTACCAGATAATAAAAAATCAATGCAGGTGGCTAAACGCAATGGGTTCTTATTTGAAGGTGTTCGTTATCACCAGCAAATTGATTTAGATGGTTCGTTTATCGACGGGGTTCGTTTTACGAAATTAAAAGACAAGTCAGTTATGCATAACTTAAAAGATAAAGAAGAACAATTGATAGATGTTTTTAATGTTAAATTATTGAAAAATAAATAGAATTATAATTTTTGTTGCAGTGCACAAAGAAAGTACTTGTAATCTAAACCATAATGTATTATAGTTAAATTATAAAGATATTGTGCATTGCACAAAAGTTATATTAAAAGTTAGGTAAATAGTTAACTCTTAAATGTTTATCTAGTTAATTAATAAAAATAAATAAAAAAGGATTATTACGATGGATATGAACCAAATGATGAAAATGTTTGATATGAAACAAATGGCTGATATGTGGAATGTAGAAAACATGAAAGAAATGTCAGAAAAAAGCTTAGCTAAATGTAAAGAAGCTAACGAAATTCTAATGGAAGGCATGAACAGCTACTCAAAAAGACAAGCTGAGCTAACTAAAGAATCAGTAGAAGCTAACATCGCTTCAGTTAAAGAAGTAGCTACTTCAAAAACTGTTGAAGAATTCGTTTCTAAGCAACACTCAGCTGTAGAAGCTTGGGTTGAAAGAAATACTTCAGCTGTTAAAGAATTATCAGAAATCGCTAAGACTTCACATGATAAAGCTTCAGATATCGTTAAAGAAATGGTTAAAAACTAAACCATATCTTTATTAGATTTAGAGCAGAGATCGACTTAAGTCGATCTCTTTTTTTTACCGTTTCAAAAGGTGTAAAAAACTATTTTTAGCTATTAATAGTATTGGTTTATTAAGTAGTTGTTTTTGTTGCATGTCAAATATATCTATAATTATTCATATTTTTGTATCATAAAAGACACATCTTTAAATATTATAAAAGTTTAAGTAGCTAAAAAGTTTGACTCGCTATTTACAAGTAGTCATTAAAAAGTTTATACTTTTAAATATAAAAACTATAAGTATGGTTTTTGTTATTAATAAATATAGAAAGGGTCGTATTATGATCTTTAATAAAAAAGGTGCTATGTTCGGTTTAGATGCACGTATTGCTCTAGCAATTTTTGGTGCTCTATCAGTAATTTCAGGTGCAGCTCTTTACTCAGCTATTCAAGATGCAAGAGTAACAGCAATTGTAACAGAAATGGATAATGTTGATAAAGCAGTTACTGCTTACTATTTAGATACAGGTGTATATCCTGCTTCTAAAGTAGGTGGCGATGATGCAACTTTATTAGATGGTGATGCTTTACTATCTAAACCAGGTACTCTTGCTGGTTGGCAAGGTCCTTACCTTCCACATAAAGCAGGTGCAACAGCAGATATGTTAGATCACACTATTTATACTGAAATTTCAATTAACGGTATGTTAGATGCTAACTGGAGCGATGTAACAAAATCTGCAGGTAAATGTCTACCAGCAAGTACAGCTTGTTCAGTATTTACTTGTGTTTCAGGTTTATCTGATGATATGCAAAAAGCTGCAGACTTTAAAATCGATGGTGGTACAACTAACACTGCTGATAGCGGTAACTTTAGATACGTATCAGGTGGTTTCGCTTGTAAAAAAGGTATGACTTTCCCTAAAGAATCAGCTTCAGCTGTATCATAATAGCTTAGCTTATAAAATACTTAAAAAAATAAAGCCTAAAAAGGCTTTATTTTTTTGCCTATTTTTGCATAATTTGTTATGATAGAAAATAGCAAAATATAAACAAAACTTAAACAGAGGTTTTATAACAGTGACTAAAACAAACGAATATTTAGTATTAGCTAGAAAATATCGTTCGAAAAGCTTTGAAGACTTAGTAGGACAAGACGTACTAGTTAAAACTTTAGAAAACGCTATTAAAGCAAATAGAATTCACCACGCTTATGTACTTTCAGGTATTAGAGGTTGTGGTAAAACATCAACAGCTAGAATTTTAGCAAAAGCATTAAATTGTGAGCAGGGACCAAGTATTTCATGGCCTCAAGATGATGCTCAAGTTAAAGCGATTGAAGCTGGAAATCACGTAGATGTATTAGAGTTTGATGCTGCATCACACACTGGGGTTGATGATATTAAAGAGCTGTTTGATGGAGTTCACTACAAACCTGTGCAAGGTAAATATAAAATTTATATTATTGATGAAGTGCACATGCTTTCTAAGCACGCGTTTAACGCATTGCTTAAAACATTAGAAGAGCCACCTGAGCACGTTAAGTTTATTTTTGCTACAACTGAAGTTAATAAAATCCCTGTTACTGTTTTATCAAGATGTCAAAGATTTGACTTGAAGAGAATTTCTTCAGAAGATTTGTTTAAGCATTTTGCAAATATTTTAAAAGAAGAAAAAGTTAAGTTTGAAGATGAAGCTCTAGAGCTTATATCAAAAGCAGCTGATGGCTCAGCTCGTGATGGTCTATCACTGTTAGATCAAGCTATAGCTTTAGCAAATGATGGGCTAATTACTTATGATTCTGTAGCCGATATGATCGGTATGTCTGAAAAAACTGTTGTTTATGAGTTTTTAGAAGAGCTATTTAATAAAGATATTGAAAAAGCTTTGGAAATTGTACAAAACGTACACTATGCAGGTCAAGACATTTTAAAATTTATTGAAGATAACCTAGAAGCTGTTAATCTAATTACAAAATTAAAAGTAGTTAGTAAGCTAAAAACATCTAAAAACCTTACAGAAATTGAAAGAAAAAGAGCAATCCCTCTATCAGAAAATCTTTCAATTAGTGTTCTGTCAAGAACATATCAAATGATGCTAAAAATTTATCAAGAAGCTAAAGTTGCTGAAAATGCTCTACAAGCTTTTGAAATGGGCGTTATTAGAATTTACCACCTGTCGCAAGTTCCAGATATGGAAAGCCTGCTTGCTATGCTTAAAGATACAAAGCTGATGACTACTCAAGATGTTGAGAAAGAAGAAACAGCTCCTGAAGCTCCAGTAAAAGAAGAAAAACCAGCACTAGCTCCTAAAGCACCTCCTAAAGAGGATGTCGCCCCGCCACCATTTGATATTGGTGATGATGATAGCACAGCAAAAAAGGCTTAAAGCCTGTAGTAGATCATAAAGTTGCAAATGAAAATGGCAACATTGTTGAAGAAGTTATAGAACTAGACTTAGAAGATTCACCGCAGGCGCAGGCTCCCAAACATATTGGTAGACGCTTAAAAGTTGATAAGATAGACTTATCGACTTGGGAAGGTGTTGTCGAAACTGTGAAGAGCTCGCGTCCTAATTTAGGTAGAATTTTAGAACGAAAAGCTAAGCTAGTTGAGTTTTTAGTAGATGCTAAATACATAAAAGTACATATTCCATCTGGTGGTTTAAGAGAGCCAAAAGAAATTTTAGTCGATCTTATATCTGAGGTTACAAAACTTTCAGGAGAAGAGTGGAAAATAGAATTGCCAATGGCAACTGAAATTGATATGAATATGAAGACTCTTTATCAGCAACAAACTCAAGCTAAAGAAGACTTAATTAAACAGGTTAAAGATACCCCAGTTATTAAGAAGATTTTAAATGACTTAGTTGAAGCAGATGTTATTGATATTATAAAGAATAAATAATCTTATCTTAAATTAATATATAAATTAAAAAGCCCCGTTCTGGGGCTTTGTTTTTTAGTATTTCTTATTAGTTAGACTTGTTCATTGCATCAAATTGCTGTTCTAGTTGTTTAAGTAGAGAGTCTGATTTTGACATTGCTTGTTCTGTTTTTAAGAACTTAGCCTTTATCATTTCTTCATATCTATCAACACGTAGATCAATTTTATCAACTTCTTTTTTGATGTCTTCGTTTCTTTCTTCAAAGCTAATTACTTTTTTGTCAAACTGCCCTGATCCTGATCTGGTATAATCTTCTTGAATATAATAGAATGAGTCAGCAATACCACGAGTAGGAGTTATTTCAATATCATTAATTTGACCTAAGTTAGGGCCACCGTTATAAATGATTTTTAATCCTTCAGCTCCTGTTGAGTCTGTAAATGTTAAAACGTTACCGCTAATTTCTACAGAACCATCAATAAAGTCTGCTTCTCCTGGGCCTGTTCTTAAACTTGCTGCTGTAATATTACCGTCTGCATCAGTGCCTTCAATTGTTAAGTAGTAAGGAATTACATTACCACCAGCATCTACGTTGGGTTCTGTTTTTGATGAGTTTGCAATATAAGTTACGTTAGCATCAGAAGATGTCATATTAAATGAGAATAGTTTCTCAACAGAATCAACATCATCAATTAAGCGTTGATCTAAAACTTCATTATCAATTTGTAACATTCCGTCTTTATCAATGCTAATACCAAGTTGTGATAGAGATTGGTAGCCTTCATCTAAAGAAAAGTTAGAAAATGCAGCTAGTTGAGTAAATTCTTGAGAAAACTGTCTAAATGTAGAGTCAAAAGCTAAGTTACCGAATTCTTTATCGGCATCTTCAACTAAATTGCCATCATCATCAAGTTCTCTAACTTGAGATGTTTGTTGATCGTTAACAATTTTTCTTACCTCGTTATAGCTATCAACAAAATCAACAATGCCTTTCTTAACAGCAACTAAATCACTGTCAATTTCAAGCTCAATAATTGTTCCTGGTTCTGCTTTAATAATATCTAAAGAAATACCGTCGATAACATCATCAATAGTATTTGACTGTCTTTCAATATTAACACCAAGACCGTTAACATCTACAATAGCATTTTGAGGTGTTGTTGTTTCATTTTTAATAGCTAAATCTGCAGCATTTGTACCTGTTGTTAAGCCAAGTCCATTAATTACAGCTAAAGATTCAGCTTCTGAGCCTGCAACTAATCCAAATTCAATTTTATTGTCTGTACCTGTTTTATCAGAAGAAAGAACAATATAATGCTCAGTATCTGAAGCACTAACGATTGTTGCACTAACACCGGTTGCATCAGAACCTGTATTTGCATTATTTATTTTTTCAGCTATTTCATAAATACTGTCAGAATCTGTAACCTGAATATCTTTACCATTTAAAGTGAAAGTTCCTGTAGGTAAAGGAGGGGTTAGAGTTGAAATGTCGTCATATTTACTAGATATTGATTCACTTCTAATTTGATGGGCAGTTGCCTTTTGAATAACCTCAACAGTATGAGAACCTTTGGCAGCACCTTCTTCAACACTAATAGATGCAATATTACCAGAACTTGAAGGAACATGACCTGGTGCAGCAGTTGCAGAAGGATATGTTTGTACAGATCCAGAACGTTGATCAAAAGCATCATTTGTAAATGAGCTTGTAGAACCTCTCAAAGAGTCTAAAGAATTACCAAGATTTTTAGTTGCTGAATTCAATGTTTGAAAGTCGGCAATAATGCTTGAATTTTCTTTTACGTTTTTTTCTAAACTAACAGCTGGTGTTCTTTTAGCTAATACTAGGGCTTCAGTTATTGAGTCAAAATCAATACCACCTGAACTAATATTTTTTAAGCTAACTCTACCGTCATCTCCGATAACAGCCTGAGTGTTACTTAATGAACCTGTTGAATCTGTCATTTTACTATTCCTTGTTTCTAAATTAAATTAGTGCGTCAATTACAATACCTTGTAAATTATAATTGCTAGAGTACATCTGTAATACTTGTACAGGGTTATACTCTTGAACTACCTGTTCATTTTGTATATTCTTTACTACAGCTAAGTTTTTCCCATCATCTTGACTTTGTAAACTCATAGTTAAATCATCATCTAGTAATACTTTATTAGCAAAACTTACAGCCTTTTTAAAAGCTTCAGTTAATGATTCATCTAAGTTGTAGCGTTCAGTTAACTTAGGAGGCGCCTTGGCAGGGCCTCGTTCAAGTTCCTGAAAATATGAGCGTTCTACTTTCGGTAATTTTTCAGTATTGTCATTTTCAACAGCACCATTTTGAGCGCGACCATTAAATTCTGAACCTTCAGAACTTGTTATGCTGTTGTTAATATCTAATACCATAAAATTCTCCTAAAAAATAAATCCTCGTAGTTTTAAATGCACAATCTGTGCCAAAAATAATGAATATAACATAAAAAAGCACCCAGTTAGGGTGCTTTAGTCTCTTTGCGGGAGCTATAAACAATAATTTCTATTATTTATATTCGTAGTTATCGTAATTGGCGTAGATTTTTGTTTCGAATGTTTTATCTGGGGTACTATCTAAAGAGTAGTAGCCCTTTATTACCACATTTTTATAGGAGTTAGTGGTTTTATCATAATTAAACATTACTAAATCTACATAAAATGTTGCAGTATCACCACCTGGCAAGGTAACGATATGGCTTTCGTGTAGTGAATAGTAAATTGTCTTCCTTGAGCTAATAGCCACATCTACTGCAAATTCAGGCGAGTAGTGACGGTATTCAAAAATAGAAGAGATATCAAAACTAAACACATTTTCTTCTTGACCTGATTCAAAGTAGATGAACTGATTAACGGTTGTATTTAGAATATTGCGTTGAGTTTGAATTAAATTTGCAAACTCTGAGCAAGCTTCATCTCCTGCAACACTGTTACTGGCACAAACTGCGTTTTGGGCAACCTGGCTAATGCTTGACAAAGGATCTTGTTTTTTAACAAAATATTCTGTTGTGACATTAGTCGAATCAAACCGAGCTGTTTTATTTTGAACGATTTGATCAGTTTTATTCATGAAAACCGTATCAATCTCAAGTACATTGAGGTTGTGATTTGCGGAATCGAGCAGGCGATATGTAATATCGGTGAAAATAAGATCGCCAATTTCAATATTCAAGTTAGAAAACTGCTTTACGGCAACTTCACGATCAATACCATCTAATTTGACAATTTTGATTTCGTAGTCAGTTGCGTTGGTAGTTACACGTGGTAACGTACGGCTAAGAAGCTTATCAGAGAAAGGAAACTTTCCTTCCAAAAATGCTTTTTCAATTACTTGATCTTCATTAAGGACTGAATACTCAAGACTTTCCAATATTGAATGTTCAAAGTCATTTTTGGCGATGAGTAGGCTTTTAACTTCGCCTTGGTCGTCCAAAATTGGAACAGCATTTGGAACCTTTTCTACATCTATTGTTGGTGAGGTTGGCCGAGGCGTTGTGTTGTTTTCTGAATTCGAGCTGGTAAAGAAACATCCAGAGAGAAATATTGCTAATGATACAGTCAAAAATTTGCAGACGCTGTTCATAATAATATCCTTCTTGTAATTATATAAACGTTACTAATAAGGTTGTTACAGTACCTAATATATACCCGATTATTAATAAATCAAGATATAGACATGAAAAAAATATTACTTTTTATATATAGTGGGAAAATATTGATTTAAGGCATAAAAAAGCACCCCTTAAGGAGCGCTTTTTTCGATTAGATAGTTTTGTCAGTTAGTTAGCAGAGTTACACTTTGTCGTGAAATCCATGTTGTATTCCGAATCTGTAGATCGGCCATCATTGTATGAGCCGTGTAGCGTCACATCACTTACGAAGTTGTCACCCTCATTATAAGTATATGTAATCTCATTAAGGTTGACTCGCACATCATAGAACAGGCCTGTCAATGAGTCTTTTGCTTTGATTGTATATGAAGAGTAAAGATTAAAAGACTCTTTACTATTGCTATTGTACGTGCCACTAGAAAACAGAGGTGTTAGATCACCTTGCTGGTTTAAAATATTGCACATTAAACCAAACTTCTCAGAGAATTCTGAGTATTTGTATTGTAGCTCTTTAATAACAGCATTACAGCTGTCATCATATTGCGCCGGATCAAGAACGCCGTAGAAAGAAGCATCAGTACAAGACATATGTCCTGAAGTTTCAGTAATAGGTCCGTCAAACTCTTCACGCAAAACAGATGTTTTTAGGAAGTAGTTTTGACGATTAATGTTGAGACTGGTTAGCTTATAAATGCTACCATCTTCACGCTCAATCGTATAAACTGGTGTTATGTAATATAGTGAGCCGTTAAAAATAGAATTTTTACGGAAAAGCATTTCAACTGAAAGAATACGCTTGCCATTGACAATTTTATTGGTGTTGTATTTTTTATAAGCATACTCTCCATATTCTATATTTAGGAATTTGTCTTTATTATTACTGTTAATAGTAATAATATCATCAAGCTCATCAAGATCAACCTGGCGATAAACAGCATCAGTTCGAACAAAGTTTGATACATCACCAAATTCGCCGTTTACTAACAGGCCATTAAGTTCAGCTTTAAATAGATCTGCATTTGTAGCATTAACCGGAACACCGTCAAGAAAAACACTGATAGTGAAGATACTTTCTTCGTTGATAGATGCCTTAAAATCTTCTATACGACTTTTTGCATCTGACTTATGTGGCGGTACATCTACAATGTATGCGTTTTTATCCGTCGTGCAAGCAGCAAGTGGAAGTGTTACAGATATTAGTAAAACTTTAATTGCTTTATTCATGTTGCATATCCTTATTTGGTTAATGAAGTATATGTTTTGTAAAAGTTTAAGTTACTCTTGTATTTCCTTATAGCTATCCTTTTTCATGCTTTCAAGTCGTTTTGCTTAATCTTGCATTTTTTTAGTATATTTGCTATATTCTTTGTAGTTCTAGTAAATAGCTAAAAATTAGGAAATATCAGATGTTTGATGATGAAGATAAGTCTTCGAAAACCGAAGACGCCTCCGAGCATAAATTAAATAAAGCCAAAGAAGAGGGCAATGTCCCCAAGTCTAAAGAAGTAAATAACTTTTTCGCGTTATTTGCTGCTACTCTAGTGGTGTTTTTAACAATGCCGCCATTTCTACAGTCTATTATGAATATAATGGGACATTCATTCCAAAATGCTGGTAAAATTAGAATAAATCAAGGAACGATGGATGTTTTACTAGCAGAAACCTCAAAAGAATTTTTTATAGCAATCGCGCCTGTTTTTGGTATTTTTGTTCTTTTTGCTTTAGTTGGTGGGCTGGTGCAAAATGGTATTATTATTTCTGCAAAGCCTTTAGAACCCAAAATGTCTAAAATAAGCATTATCAAAGGCTTTGGTCGTATGTTTTCGTTAAAGTCAGTAGTTGAATTATTAAAAGCTATTGCAAAAAGTACAGTGGTTGCAGCTATTATGTATGCAATTGCTTATTATTATAAAGATACTATTCTAGTTCTTGCAGATATGGAAATTCAGCAAGATGTTCTATTTGTTTATTATTTTTTATTAAAACTATTATTTGCCTTGACTGTTTTCTTGATTCTTATTGCAATGGCCGATTTTGCATATCAAAAATATAACTTTGCAGAAGATATGAAAATGTCTATGAAAGAATTAAAAGATGAGCACAAAGATACAAACGGAGATCCTTTTGTAAAAAGCCGTCAAGCTCAATTGAGAATGGAAAAAGCGAGAGCGAGAATGATGCAGGAAGTACCAAATGCAGATGTTGTTATTACTAACCCAACTCACTTTGCGGTAGCCTTACGTTATGATCCAAATAAAGAGCCAGTTCCTAGAGTTGTAGCAAAAGGTCATGATCATATCGCTCAAAAAATTAAAGAAATAGCAAAAGAAAATAAAGTTCCAATTGTTGAAAATATTGAACTAGCAAGAACACTATGGAAAACAGTTGATTTAGACGAGATTATCCCTCTAGATCTATACCAAGCAGTTGCCGATGTTATTGCTTACATTATGAAATTAAAGGCTAAAAAGTAAAAATAAAAAAGTCCAAATCTAATGATTTGGACTTTTTCTATATTGTTAAACAATATAAATTAGGAATACTCTTCTTTCCATTGTTTTATTGTTTTTCGGTGTTTATCGTTATAGTACAGCTTATCCCAGGTTTTCATATCCCTTTCGATTTCACTGATTTGTTTTTTCTCTTGATCAGAGTAATACTGCCACCTTTCTTTTACATTGATCATATCTAAGTTTGCAGTAAGAGACAATCGATTAAAGGCGTTTTGTAATAGAGTAAGGAATATAGGAGCTGTTTCCTTAAGTATTACTTGCTCTAGATCATTTAGTCGCAATTGTTCTTCTTGAGATAGATTCTCACGTATTGTTACTATGCGACTCAGGCTAAAAAGGGCTATGTGAATATTCTCTGAGATCATGTGTTCTAGCTCATCTAACATGAGCATATTATTAATTTCAGTATTATTGTTAAAAGCTTAAGCTGCTAGCTTATATTTTTCTAATTCTGTTCTTCTAATGAGTAGCATTAGCATAAAGCCTAAATCTAATAAAACTACAAATGCAGGGTAAAATGTATTGCTTAAAGTAGGTTCAGCTATAGAAACTACAGTTAATGCAGAGTTTAAAACTGCTAGAAAATATACAGATGCAGGCTCTGAAAATGGCTTAATCCAAGATTTTCGTACAGTAGGGAAGTATGAGAAAATATCTATAACCATGATTAAGACCAGAGCTAGAACTGGGTTTTTTGTAGTATACCAAATAGGGATAATAGTTAAAGCTATTAAAAATGCAAACCAATCTGATTTTGCAATTTTTTTTACGCCTTTAAATAAAGAAATAATTGTAACAAGAAACATTGTTAAAGCCGAAAATGCGAAAATCCAAGTCGATAGCCCTCCGTTAACAGAAAACTGGGCATAAGCAGTGATGGCACTTAGAATTGTCCAGTTAAACCATGTGAATGTATGAGGCTTGGTTTTGCCTTTATATATTGAATAAATATAGATGATAGTGTTAAGAACAGTGATAGTATTTGCAAGTATTGCAAACATTGTGAGTAAATCAATAGGACTAGAAAGTTCCATGTAGCCTCCGCTTTTTGTTAATCTGATATACCATTGTGTACAATTTTAGCATGGGGAGTCCCTTTTTACAAGAGATTAAAAAAAGCAGGACTAATAAAAGTCCTGCTTTAGCAATATATCTTAAGTAAAAGCTTTACTAGTATTTACTTCTAGCTATTCTTTGACGCTTACGCTCTCTGCGAACAGCTTCGATTTTTGCCTTACGTTTAGTTTGGCAAGGTTTCTCGAAGTTTTGTCTTCTTTTAATTTCCTTAAAAGAACCCTCTCTGTTTAGCTTTTTCTTAAGCGAACGAATTGCTTGATCCACATTATTATCGTATACATCTACGCGAATCATGCTATTCACCCCTTTCTATGTCTATATTTTATAGTTATATATTTATCACAGATATCTGCAATAAATAACCTTTGTGAAGTGTAATATAAAAAAAACTATAAGTCAAGGCTTGAATAAAGTTGTTTTTTTGTTGTATAATTAATGTTAGTAAAAAAACAAGATGTTCTAGTCTTGTTGTAATGTTTAAAATTTATGATTTGTTAAGTACAATGGAGTATAAATAATTATGGTTAAAAAGAGTTATGATTTAACGATCAAACAAAAACTAAATGCAATTGGTAAACTGCTAATGAATAAGCATATACCATATAAAAGCAGATTT
>DMEM01000103.1 GCA_003450915.1 Alphaproteobacteria bacterium | reverse complement strand
TATCAGCAATCAGAATATGACTCTTATAAGAGTTATTATGATGGTTTAAAAACATGTGCTACAAAAAATAAATATTACATGCCTGGGAAAGTAGGAGTGGATTCTGATGATTGTTATGATGTTTTAGGTTATTTAGATTCATTAAAGTTAATGGGAGAAATTTCAAGCTATGCAGGATCACCTGTTTATGTAACAAGTTCTGATTTTCAGGCTCCTGGTACTTTAGGAGAAGGGGCTTTTGCTGCAGATTATTTATGTGATAAAGATCATAAAGGAGCAAGAGCTATGAGGGCCGCGGATGTTAAATATTTAATAGAAAAAGGTAGTGTGCTTTCAAGTACTAATGATTACTTTGTATTTGATGCAGTTTTAGGTCGCAGTAATAATTCGACATCAGCAACAAGTGGTTTTGTTTATAGTGGTTCTTTAGATTTAGATGGTAACTGTGATGGTTATAATTCTTTATCTTCTTCATTTAAATCAATAAGAATGCAGCCTGAAAGTGGTGGTATTGAATATAATGCAATGGGCTGTAATTCAGAAGGCTATATTATGTGTGTTAGAGATTAAACTTAAGGAAAAAAAGAAAAATGAAATATTTTTTATTAATAATAGCAGTATTGTTTAATATACACAGCTCATTTGCAGCAAGCAGAACAGGTGCTGCAATAGCTCCTCCAAAATATGAAGGTTATATTATAGTAAAAGGAGATATGGGCTGGAATTCAAAATCATATAAGAATTCAAAGAAATTAGCTCCTCCTTTATTAGCACATGAACTTTGTGATGATGCATTTCCAGGAACTAGATCAGCTGAGTATGATGATTTTAAATATATTTTTAAAGATTTGCCTTCTGGTAATAATTATGCTGTGCTTGATCCTTACTTATCGTTATCTTCAGGAAAAGACAAGGCAATGTTAAAAACAGGAAGACTTATAACAGTATCTACAACAATGGCAGATAATTTCTGTCAAGGTTATACAATAACTTCATCTAACTCTTCTTATAAAACAACAGTATTAAACCCAAGCACTGGAAAATTACAAACTCAAACTTGTAACTTTGATCAAAGAATTGCTTGTGTTAAAGAATAGCAACTTAAAAGTAAAAAGCTCTCATTTCCTGAGAGCTTTTTTGATTTTAAATTTTAAACTTTGGTTGGTTTTTGCTTGTGGTAATCGATGTTGCGATGTCTTCGTTTTTTTCTGATAGAGTTGCTGTTATATATTTTGGAACAGCTATATCATACAGGTCCTCAATAACTCTAGCGCTTAAATTTTCTAAGTCAAACTTTTCTGATTTTGTAAGTTCTGCTAAATAAGCTGGTATTGAGCTTTGAATAAGTTTAAATTTATCAGGAATATAACTAAATTCTAGCGTTATATCAGATTGATTAAGTTTGAAACAAAGCTCAACTTTTATAGATATATTTTTAGTCGTATGATTTAGTTTTTCTACTAAAATATTATCTTTAATTAGCATTACGTACTGTCTTTCTTAAATACGAGGTTTTGGAGTTCCTTGTGGTGCTTTTTTATACGCTAAAGCTTGTAACTTATCTTTGCAGCTTTCAAATAAATGACGTTCTGCATATAGGTTTTCAGAGTGTCCTACAAGTAAGAATGATGTGTCATTCATATTATTATAGATATTTGTTAAAACTTGCTCTCTAGAATCTCTATCAAAGTAAATAAGTACGTTTCTGCAGAATACAATATCAAACTTGCCTAAAGATCGGCAATTTAATGAGTCTGATAGGTTGCAGTGTTTAAATCTAGCATGCTTTTTAATATCTTCAGATAGTTTGTAATTGTATTCATCTAAAATAGAAAAATGCTTCTTTAATTGATTTTCTGGAATATTTCTAATAGCATACTTTTTATAAATTGCTTCTTTTGCAACTCCTAATGCTTTTTGAGAAATATCTGTACCAACAATTTCAATTGTAAATTCACGATGTAAATTCTTTTCTATCATATCCATAATAAGGGTATAAGCTTCATCGCCAGTTGAGCTTGCAGCTGACCAAATTCTTAAACGTTTATCCCCTTTAGCTCTTTTTTTAGCTATAATATCCATTAAAATATCTTTATTGTAAGCTTCAAGCTGTGGAATATTTCTGTAAAAGAATGTTTCGTTAATTGTAATTTCATTTAGTAAAAGCTCAATTTCTTTTGACATTTTAGGCTGAGCTTTTAGGAATGTGTAATACTCATCAACAGATTTAATGTCAAGTTCTTTACGTCTCATGTCTAGCTTTGATGCTAAAAAGTAGTTTTTTGACTCTTGAAATCTAATACCCGAAATTGAGTAGATAAAGTCAGCAAAAAGCTTAAATTGAGTAGTTGTTAGTGATGGTCTTTCTAGTATCATTAGCACCTCTTCGTGTAAGTTTATTTTTATTATTTTTTATATTTTTATATTAATACCACTATAAACTATTTTTTTAGAATTTAATAGAGGAAGATCGATTGTTTTTGACTTTTTTATACTAACTGTACCTAAAAAACCACTGTTTGACATGGCTTGAGAGCTAATTTTTGATAAAAGTTGACTTTCTTTATCAGGAATATCTATTTGTGTATAAATATTTAGAGTTATATTTTTGTTGAGTATTTTAAACTTTAACATAACATCTCCTATTTTTGAAAACCCTATTTTAATTGCAAGATTGCTAATTTCATTGTTGTTTTTATCTTGATATCTACTATACATCATTTGTCCATGTTTGGTTAGCTCGTCTTCATCTTGTTTGTATGGAAAGGTAAAGTATTTCCAATTTTCATTAGTTTCAGATGATAGTTGAAGCTTAGGTTTGTGTTGATCTGGCATTGCATCTAATAATAAAGAAAAAATATCATGCTCTTTTTCTGCTTTATTAACTGCTTTATTATTTGAAATAGCTGCCGCTAGCATAAAACTTAATTGCGGAGCAAACTGTTTTGCTAAATGAGGAATAGCTTGTTTGCTGATCTCGTGCTTTATTTGAGTTACTGGGTTATCAAGAGTTTTTTCTGGGTATGTTAAAGTAACTTTATTGTTAACATCTAGGCTAAAAGATAGAGATTTTATATCTTGTACATTATTTTTTACATTTAAGATTATCTCAAATAAGTTGGGTGATTTTAACGTGATAGTATCGCCAGTTCTATTTATTATAAAGCTGGTTTCTAAAATATTTAATAGGCTCTGATTGGCTTGTTTGTTATTTGGTTCAACTTCAACATGGTTTAATTTTAAAGTTTGATTCTCTGTTTTTAAAATTAATTCTGTTTTATCACTTGTTTGAGTAAATATTAAGTTAGCGTTATTAACGTGTGAAGATTTTAGCTGAACTGGTATTTTAAGAGCTAGATTGTCTAACTGTGGAATAGTAACTTTATTATCTGTTATTTTTACATTAAAGTTTTGCTCGATAGTGTTTGTTATCAGTTTGTGAGTAGCAGCAAGAGGTACTTCTTGTTTTACAAATTGTGTGATTTGCTGTTTTAATGGCTCAATAATTTGTTTTAAAGTATCTGCTGTCACTTTAATGCTTGTGATTTGATTGCTAGTATCAGGTTTACTGATGTTTATGCTTGAGTTTGTTGGCTCTGCCTTTAAGGTTATAAACTTATGGGTAATTATTTCAGTTTTTGCTAAGTTAAGCTCTAGTTTAAGATCTTTATTTAAAGATGTTTCAATAGTTTTAGGATTTGTTTGATTAATAACTTTTAAATCAAGTTCTGTTACTTTTTTTGAACCTAATGTTTTATCAATACTTTGTAGTAATAGTTTTAAACTTGAATCTTTAAATTCAATCTTATCAATTGGAAGGTCTATTTTATTAGTTGTAAGCTTTAAAGTGTTCAGATCTATTTGAGCCGTTTGGATAGATACTTCTTTTAAAGTTTTGGTTTCTTCTTTTGATAATACTAAGCCTAGATCTAAACTATTTAAAACATTTGCTTTTATTGGTTGCTCTGGCTTTAATAAATTAGCTAAGCTAACAGGGAGTTTATTATCTACAAGGTTTGCTAATAATTTATCACGTACCATCGTTTGAGTAAGGTTCTTTAAATCTGCAATATTAAGGTTGACTGTTTGAACAGAATCTTTAACTTGAATATTTGTTATTTGAGATTTTTCGATTGTTAGAAAAACCTTATCTAAAGTTTTTAGGTCAGCAGGTAGCTTAACTTCTATTTTTTTACCATTAGTAAGTTCTAGAGTATAATTGTTATCTTGTTTTTTGATAACAGTTGCTTGAACTGTTTGATCTTTTGCAATGGTAATATCATCATTGAATTTTTCATCAATGGGGATATTTTTTGGTTGCTCTGGTATGCTCTGTTTAATAATTTTAGCATCAGCAGGAGCTTCAGCTGTTTTAATTTTAGAATCTGTAGAGCTAATAGTTGTTATTGTTGTTAAATCCATATTGCTAGCTTTTATATTATAGTTTTAGCTAGTTTTGGTTTAATAGGGCAGCAATAGGTTTAAATGATTTTCTGTGAAGGTGTGTTACACCGTGTTCTTTTAGACCTTCTTGATGTGCTTTTGTTCCATAGCCAGCGTTTCTTTCCCATGCATAATATGGGAATTGCTCTGCATATTCTGCCATTAGGTTATCTCTATAAACCTTTGCAATAATTGAGCCAGCAGCAATGGTTAAGCTAATGCTATCACCTTTTACAATGCTTTCTGCATTTTTAAAAGCTTCAAATGGTGGAATTTTATTACCATCAACTAATACAAAGTATTCATCAGCTGAAATACCTAACTTTTCTGCTAAGCCTTCAACAGCTTTTTTCATCGCAACGAAAGTAGCTTGTAAGATATTTAGCTCATCTATTTGTTCTGCTTCAACAGAGCCTAAACAATAAGGAGTTTTTTCAATTAAAATTTTAGATAGAACCTGACGTTTTTTATCAGTTAGTTTTTTAGAATCTGTAATTGTATCGGGTAATTCAGTACCTTTTAAAATAACACAAGCACAAGCAACTACAGGTCCGGCCCATGGGCCTCTGCCTACTTCATCTACTCCAATAACATATTTGTAATTATTATGTTTTTGTTCGTAAGATAGATCAGGCATGAGAGTAATTCCTTGTGCTTATTATATTATTTATTAATTTTACTGCTATAAAATCACTTTAAATTTTATTACCTATGTGCTACATAGCTTGCAAAAACTTAAAGTGATTTTATATTTGTAAAATAAAGTCTAATTCTGTAATTATTAAAATTTATTTTAGTCTAAATGCTAAAGAGTGTGTATCTTTAGGCCAGTGGTTGCCTGCCATTTGGCGTAGTGTTGACATGCTTTGGTCAAACTTATTACGGTATACCCAGTAGTTAGACATAACTTTTTTAACATATTTTTTAGTCTCAGGGAATGGAATTGACTCAACGAATGCAGCCGGGCCATTATTAGCTAAGCCTCTATCAATCCATTTTTTTACATTACCAGGACCTGCATTATATGCAGCAATAGAGTAAATTAAGTTACCGTTGAACTCTTCTAGTAAGTAACCAATGTAGTATTGACCTAGCTTAACGTTAACTTCTGGTCTAAATACATATGATTTTGGAAGAACTCTTTTACCTTGTTTTTGTCTAATATGTTTTGCTGTGCCAGGCATAATTTGCATTAGACCCATTGCTCCAGCAGAAGACTTAACAGAAGGTGAGAAAGCACTCTCTTGACGAATAATAGCGTTAATTAATGAGTAATCAACAGTAGCTCTTTTTGGCTTCCAAACTTTAATATCTGGATATAGACCTGATAAGAACTGTTTACGTCTTTCAAGAAGGTTATAGCTTAATGTTACAGCATTCCAAGATAGGTTTAAATCAAGTGACATTTTCAATAGTGCTTCATCCATACCGTATGGAATACTTGCATAAACTGCTCTTAATTCTCTTTGTGCTAAGTTGTATTCTCCAATTTCTGCAAGAGCAACAACTCTTCTGATTTGTTTCTTTTTCATTAGAGTTTTTACATCTCTAGAGCTTGCTTTTGGTTCTTTCCAGTTCATTTCTGGGCGTTTACCAATTTCTTCATTAGCAACCATACCATAGAAGTTAAAGTTGTTTTTAGAAGCTTGTTTAAAGAATACTTTACTCATTGACTTTTTATTAGCTTTTTTATAGCTTAAGCCTGCCCAGTATGAACTTTGAGAGTAATATTTACTTCCACCTGGAACATTTGATGCCAAACGACGGAATGTATTAGCAGCTGTTTTATATTTACCCATATTATAAGCTGATAAACCTTCAAACCATACAGCTTCATGTACCATAGGCTTAATTAAAGTAGAGATTTTTTGAGAAACTCTGTACGAGTCAGCATATTTTTGTGCATTAAATAAAGCTTTTGTAAGTCTTAGACCGTATTTAGTGTAAGTAGAGTCACCCATAATTTTACGGTTTTTATTACTGTCTAAAATTCTTTCAGCTTGGATATACTTTTTCTTTTTAGTGTAATACTTAACTCTGCTAATAAGTTGTTTACGAGTATTAGTATTCTTGATGTTTTTATTTCTAGGTTTTTCTAGAGCATCATCAGGGTTTGTATATTTAGCAATACTTTTCCTAGGAGCAGGTTTGTTGTGCTGCTTCTTGGTTGTTTTAGGCTTTCTTTGGTTTGCTAGTTTATAAATAGTAGCAGCCTGGTATTGGTCATTATAATTATCTAAAAAGTGCTTTAAGTCTTTATAGCTTGCTTTTGTTTTAGGGTGCAAAAGTCTTTCAGCCATTAAATGACCGTATAAAACTTTGTTCTCTAATCTTGGGATAAGCTTGGCTACTTTGTCTCTTCTTAATGCTCTTTGATATTTAAATAATAGTTTATATGTTCTAATATCTTTAGCAGATAACACTGTAAAGTCTTTAGTTGCAGAATCAAATTTTTCAACAGAATTTTTATCTAGCTTTGCTAGACGTGCTTCTTTTGTATTAAGATTCTGAATGCCTTTAGTCGCAGTAGACGTACTTGCATACGAACTCGTTGATAAGGCTAATGTAAATAAAAATACATAAATAAAGTGTTTCATTGGTTTCCTTAAATTTTGTTAATTAATAATAAGTTAGTCCATGTTGTTGATTTGTACTTAGGAGTGTTTAACATAGCAGATAGCGAATAATTTGCAAGTAGTTTTTTGTTTTCAAAAACATCAAAAACTTTTTCTGCGGCACTTCTTATAGTTGATTCGTCAGGCTTTGCAAGGCTTAAACAGTCTTGTCCAAAGCATAAAATAATTTCATCTTTTATAGATTTTAGTTCATTTTCAAGTGTTTGCGCAAGCATTGTTTCATATTTTGCAGCACCTTGTGTGATGTTTTTATAACGATCATCAATAAAAATAATACTTGTTTTTGCAAAGTCTGTATTAGCAGCTTTTAGGATGTTTTCAAGTAGTTTAAATTCTGCTTTTGACTTAAGTACTGTTTCATTTTTATATGGTAAAAGAAGTAGTATTTTTGAATCTTCTTCAATTTTAGTTTTAATAAATAGTTCAGGTTTGAACTCTATAGGTTTCTCAATAGCTTTTTTAGCCGGTGTTTTAGAAGGTGAAAATGACATCTTTTCTAAACTTGCAGACTTACCCCTTAAACGAGGGTCAATAATTGCAGGTTTAGTTCTTTCAGCTTTTTTAGCTTTTGGAGCTGCTTTTGTTGCGATAACTTCAACAGATCCTACATCAGGAACTTTCCCTGTTCCAAATGCTGCAAATAGCTCATTCATTTCTGAAGCAAGTGAATTTTCATCAAAGTTTTCATTGTTGCTTAGACTATCTAATTCTGTTGGAATGTGTTTGTTAAAAACTGCCTTAACTAGCTCTTGAGAATCGATTTTTTCTTGATCCATAAAACTATTAGCCGGAATATCGTGTATTCCAGCAAGGTGCAGATCAGTAATAATAGATTTTAATAGTTCCAACTTCATTAGTCTTATTGTAATGTTTTTTGAGAATAATTTCAAGTTAAATTAGTGATAACTTTATGCTTGATATTATATTTAAAGGTCTTATACTAGTAATAAATATTTAAACTTTGCTGTTCAATTTCTGAAGTTTCCTTTTAAGGGGGATTTATGACTTATCGAAATAAAGATGTAATTAAAGATGCAACAGCTGGTATGGATAAAGCACTGCGTTGGATTTTTATTCCTGTGCTTATTCAGTTTTTACTCTATTATTCATATCCGTATATTTATGGAGTTATTGAAGGCTCAATATTAAAAGGGGTCTTTACCTTTATCGTAGCTTTAGGTCTTTTAATGTTGCTGGTTGTTGAAGCGCTTGCAGGTATAAAAGCCTGGGAGCATTGGCAATGTATTAAAAGATATCGTATGGTATAAGGTATTATCGTAGAGAAAGGGGCTTTAGGGTCTCTTTTTTTTATGCCTTGATATTTTTGTAGATTTTACTATATTAGAATTATTCACATATTGGTTTGTTCAGTTTTTAAGGGAAGGTTTTATGGATATCTTAATTGATTTCTTAAAAAGTTCAGCGCTTGAGTTTGTGCCTGTCTTATGTTTTATCGTGTTTGCTTTAATTGCTTTATTGTGTATAGCGCGTTTAAGGCGACATTGGGTTGATAAAGTTAAAATAGAAACAGAAAACTTTTCAGAAGATAGAGTACTTCGTACTGTTGAAATGATTAAGTATATTGACTCTTTAGGCGACGATGCGTTAAGGCTTTTTGAGATTTGGAAAGAAGTTGTTTCAGATTATACCCATGTATTTAAGATAGAAGATTTAGATGCTGAACTCTCTGAACTTAAGCAAGAATTTGAGTCTCAGACGCTTGGTCATCTTAGTGGTGATACTCCTGTTGATTTTAATGCAGATTACCGAGTCTTTAAGTGCCAGTTAGAACAGTATTTAGCTAAGCATGTTAAAATGCCTTATATTTTGCAACGTTTTGAAGTACCTCCATATGCAGATAAAGGTTTTAGAAACTTGGTGATTTTTGCTCATGAAAAAAAACTACGCATCCGCAAAGAAAAGGCTATAGGCACTTATGATAAATATGTGCTAGAAATAGCCGAGGATGAAAAAGTAAGGTTTGAGAAGTCAAAAATATCAAAACTACTTGATAAGAGTCTTAAAAAGCTTACTTTTAAATCTACAGGAGTAGCTGAAAGATAAGGTTAGTCTTGATTGCTTTGATTATTAACGAAAAGAGAGGTTGAAACCTCTCTTTTTTTATTTGATGGTTGACATTTATTAAGCTCATTATTATCTTTATCTTATTATTTAACCGTTATGTATCTCTTTTCCGGATTTTTTTGATTGTAGCAGGGAGTGTGTTATGTTCTTAAAATTAAGTGGTAGGATGTTTGCTATCTTGGCTTGCCTAGTTATTTCTGTATTTTTTTTGACAGATCTTGTTCTTAATTATGCTAATTATAGCCTTTTGGGGGGTGTCGCATTGGCTATCGTTTCAGTGGTGTTTTTTATACTCCATTGTCGGCTGTGTTGGAAATATTTGTATTTCTATGCCGTTGTATTCTTGTGGTCGTTGCTTTGTGCTATTTTATTTGTAGCTGTGATTAACTCGGTTTATACTTCTTCGTTAATGCCTTTGATTAGTGAGAGCTCAAACTTTGATTTTAACCAGTTTATCAATGATAAAGTAGCCATTGAATCAATATTAAAAGGAGCGTATTTATTATTGTTATGCTCATGTGTAATTTCATTTATATTTTTTTCATGTTTGGCAGAAATTTATGATGAATCTGACACTAATAATAATCATTTACTAGATTTTTGTGTAAATATGGCTATTAAAATGAACGCTCTCGCTTGGTGTGCTATGGTCGCTTATTTATCTGTTTTAGCTATAAGTAGTTCTTTATTTATTGTTATAGATGGAGAGATCATACCTTCTAAGCTGTTTTTTTTAGCGCTTGGGGTAATCTCTTTTTTGGCTAGTAGTAAGAGCACAACTTTAAAAGGATACCTAGAATGTTTTATGTATATTCTAATGTTAGTTCTTGTGCTAGTTTCATTGGTTTTCTTTGTGCTTTTTGCTTTAGCTGGTGTTAAGAATATGGCGTTAGTGCTCGGAGTCGTGGGCGTTATATTGTTGGTATTTGCTATAATGTCGTTATTTAAAGATAAAAAGCTTTGTTTGGATATGTCTCCTTTTGTATTTAATGAAAGGAATTAATCTTCAAACTAGTATTTTCGGTAATATGAAAAAAGAGAGGATGATACCTCTCTTTTTTGTTTGTCTAATGCTTTAGTTTTTTTGCAACTATTGATTTTTTATTGTTTCATTCTTAATATAATAACTAATCTTTACAATTCGTTTTTTGAAAAATCCAGAAGGGGTTTATTATGAAAGAGAAAATTCAGTCAGCATTGCTTTTGGCAGTGATTTATTTGGTATCTATGTTTTTTCTTGTTGTGGCATCAAGTGCTTGGTATCACGAACTTTATTTAGAGTTTTTTTGTGTGATTACTGTATTTGTTTTAATGCTTGGGCTAGGGATAATTCTTCCGTATTATATGATTGGAGATTTTCTTCAAGGTGGTGTACGGGTATTTTTTACAGGTGCTGTTGCTGGAGGATCTCTTTTATTAACAGCTATTTTCCTGCAATATTTTACTAGCACTAACCTTCAGAATGCTGTTGTGTCCTGGTTTATCGTTGTATTCCTTATGTTGGTGATTAACGCATTTAAGCTAGATTTTTCGCTGCCAAAGCGTAACCAAAGTAATCAGACTCGCCGAAAAAAAGTTCCTCTTGTTTATATTCCAAAGCATAGCCGGAACCGCCGAAAAGAAACTCCTGTTGTTTATATTTTAATGCGAGGTGTTGTAGCAGCTATTGTTGGTGCCACTGGTGCGTTAGCGGTGTTACAAGCAGAGTTATCTCCAGTCTTTATGGGGGGGGTTACTTCGATTATTATGCTTGCCATTGGGCTGATATTGTTTATGTTTTTGTATGTGATTTTAAGTATTTCAGGCTGGGCACTGTATGATGCGATTTTGCTTTTTATGGCAATGTTTGTCTCAGTAGTATCTTGGCTGTTTATGTCTTATGAAGAAGTTAAGGCTTTACATAAAGTTACCGATGTTCAAATTCATATTAATTTGATAGTAGTTGCTATTATTATTGTTGTAGTTGCCTGCTATCTGTATCGCATGATTAAGCCATCTAAGAAATATCGATAGTAAATTGAAAAAAAGAGAGGTTGAAACCTCTCTTTTTTATTTGTCTAAAAGTTTATTTTCTTTTTAATAGTGCAATGAAGAATCCGTCGCATTTATGTTTAGCTGGAGACATTTGTAGAACTTTTTCTGATGTTAAATCAGGGTAGATTTCTGAAATATCAACTAATTCAAAGTTTTCATGCTCACTTAAGAATTTTTCAACTTGATCGTGGTTTTCTTTTCTTAAAACAGAACAAGTAGCATAAGCGATTGTGCCACCTGATTTAACCAAATTGCTAGCAGATTTTAAAATAGATGCCTGAGTTACTGTTAGTTGTTCAACAAATTCAGATTCAAGGTTCCATTTACTATCAGGGTTTCTTCTCCAAGTACCAGTACCTGAGCAAGGTGCATCAACAAAAATAGTATCGAATCTGTCAGCTTGACGTTTTAGGTATTTATCATTTTCAGAAGAGATAACTTTAAGCATAGCATTACTAATCCCAGCTCTTTTTAAACGTTTTTTAGTTTCAAATAGTCTTTTTTCATTAACATCTGTACCAATTAAAGAGCCTTTGTGTTCCATTGTAGCAGCCATTGCTAATAGTTTACCACCCGCACCACAGCACATGTCTAAAACTTTTTGCTTAGGTTTTGTATTTGCAAGAATTGATAAAATTTGAGAACCTTCATCTTGAACTTCAAAATAACCTTTTTTAAAGCACTGAGATGCAAACAGATTATTTTTACCTTCAATTGTTAAACCAAATGGTGAGATTTTAGTTTTCTTAGTTTTAATGTCTTCGTCTTTTAAATCTGCTTTTAATTTAGCACGAGTTGTTTTTAGCATGTTTACTCTAATTGTAGTAGTAGCTTGTTGATTTAGAGCCATCATTTCTGTAGCTAAGTTATCACCAAAAGCTTCTTCTAAATCTGCAGTTAGCCATTCAGGGAAGTTTAATTTTTCAGCTTTGCTCATTTCTAGAGGGTCGATATTTTTATGATCTCTAATAAGGTCTAGTTCAGTTCCTTTAAGGTTTCTTGCTGCATACATGTCTCCATCAAAAATTTTAGTCATTTCTGGTAGTTTTTTATGTTCATGAATTGCTAAGTATGCAATAACTAGTTTACGAGCTGTTAAACCCATTTTGAATTTATTTAGATAGAATTCTAAAGTAGCTCTATTTCTTAACACTGCATATACTAAAGAACTAATAATGGCTTTGTCTTTTGAGCCAATGAATCTGTGTTGTTTAAAGTAGAAACTAATAATACGATCAGCAGGCTTTTTTACTTCTAAAATATTACCTAGAATTTTGATTGCTTCGTTTACTTGTGCTTTGTATTGCATAATGTTATATTACCTTTTAAATAATTTATTTGATTAATACTTGCAAGATAGCATAAAAATGAAGGAATTACAAAGTGAAATTAATAAGTGGCTTTTGGAAATGTAAACATTCTTGGGAAAAGGCTGCAAAAAATACATCATGGTGTTTACTAGGCTGTAGTATTGGAGATTTCTCAGCACTTTATTATTTTGATCGCTTTATTGTGGATCCTAATCCTTATATGGTTATGATTATTGCAATTTGTTGTGGGTTAACTACAAGTATCGCTTTAGAGACATTTATTATGCATCGTCAGTTAAAAAATTTAAAAGAATCATTTAAAATTGCTATTTCCATGAGCTTTATTTCAATGATTGCAATGGAATTGGCAATGAATATTGTTGATTTTGCTTTGGTAGGGCCTGGTAACTTTGCTTTTTGGGTAATGCCATTTAGTTTATTTGCAGGTTATATTACGCCGCTTCCTTATAATTACTATAGATTAAAAAAATGGGGCAAGAGTTGTCATTAAATCTTAAAAATATAAAGAAACCACCGCTATGTTGAAACGGTGGTTCTTTTTTTCATTGTGTCTTTAATTTTCGACTCATAAGACGCGTGTCTAGTTGGGTAGATTTTTTCTTCCTAGAGAATAGGGCCTGTTTTGTTTGCCTTATGAGCCTAAAGGTTTATAGTGTTCGAGAAAACTGTTGTTTTCTGACTATTGCTTGTGTTATAGTTAAGCTGTTGAATTTAATAAATTATAAGGAAATATCGAAGATAATGATACAAGAGATTGAAGAAAAGAAGGTAGAATCGAATAAGGTTATGCTGACTGAGCAAGACATTATGGAGTCTTATGGTATTGATATTATGATGGCAAGAACTCTATTGCCAATAATGCCTTTTATCGATGTTTCAAGATTCTCAGAGGTTGTTATTAACAGGCCAACTGTTGTTATGACAGAAACTCATGGAGGAGAGTGGGCTCATCATGATGTTCCAGAACTAACAAAAGCACGTTTAGAAGATATTGCTCGTGTTATGGCGAATATGACTGGTCAATTATATCATAACGGTAACCCTATTTTGTCATGTAAAATGCCGGGTGGTCACAGGGTTCAGGTTGTTGGTGGTTTCCATGCTCCTCAAGGTTTTAATATGGCGATTCGTTTATTTAACGAAAGAACTTTCTCAATTCATGATTTCGTGATTCCAGAAGAAGATAAAGAAAAAATTATTGCAGCTGTAAAAGGTGCTAAAACGCTACTTATTTCAGGTGGTACAGGTTCAGGTAAAACATCATTTATTAATGCAATTATTCCATACATTCCTGATGATGAGCGTTTAATTAGTATGGAAGATGTTCCAGAATTGAAAATTCCACATGATAACTGGTGTCAGTTAACTTTCGCATCAGATGATACAAACGATGGTGCTGAAGATGTTTCAGGTATTATTAATGCTTGTTTACGTTTAAGACCAGATAGAATTATAATGGGTGAGATTCGTAAAGAAAACGCGTTCGGTTTTTGTTCCGCAATTAACACAGGTCATGCCGGTTCAATGGCAACAATTCACTCAAATAACCCAGGGTCAGCAATTGATGCTGTATTAAACAGGGTTCTTATGAACGGTGAAGCTTTAGAGTCGACAATGAACATTCTGCGTCGTCAGTTAATGGAAGATTTACATGGTGTTGTTCAGCTTAACCGTCAAAAAGGTAAGGTTATTGGGTACTACAAAGAAATTAAAGACGGTAAGTTTGTTTAAGGCAATACTTCTTCCTTTATTTGTTTGTTTATGTATCAATTAGTACACTTTACAAGCAAATAAAGAAACAATTAAAAGCCTTAAAACAAACTTACAAAAACAGTAAATCTTTTAGAGTTTTGCTGTTTTATTGTTCTTTAGGTATTTTTATTAAAAAATAAAAAAGGATTATTTATGACTATTCAAATTGCATTATATCAACCAGATATGCCACAAAATGTTGGTTCTATTATCAGAACTTCAGTTGCCTTTGATTATAAGGTTCATATTATTATGCCAACAGGTTTTGTTTTTAATGAGCAAAAAATGCGTCGTGCAGGTATGGATTATTTAGATAGAGCTGATGTTGTTAAGCATAAAAGCTTTGAGGATTTTCAGAATTCAGAGTATATAAAAAACGCTAATAGAGTTGTTTTAATGACAACAAAAGGTGCAGTTCCGTTGCAGGACTTTACTTTCCAAGATGGTGATGTTTTATTATTTGGACGTGAAAGTGCTGGAGTTCCTGATGATGTTCATAATTGGTCTGATGAAAGAGTTTATATCCCAATGAAGCAAGGTGAACGTTCAATTAATCTAGCACAAAGTGTAGCAATTACAGCTTTTAGAGCTATTTCAGATTTAAATATTAGAGTCGATATTTAAAAAAATAGACTTTATTATTATTTCAATATAGAGTTGCTTGTTTGCAACATCTTGTTGTCTATAAATTACACTTATAATGAAATTTTTTATAAAATACGCTATAATTAGTTAATATGACTTGATTTTATAAAAATATTAATTATAAAAGGTTTTT
>DMEM01000094.1 GCA_003450915.1 Alphaproteobacteria bacterium | reverse complement strand
CTGGGTAATCGATAATAACATAATCATCCTCGATAAATTTAATAATTACAAACCTTGAATAGTAACCATTGTTTTTATGATGATGTAAAATTGGTTTTTCTATTGATGCTATCAAAATATTATCATTAAGCAAACCAATTATCCTCTTTAGTTTTGGCCTTTCTTGAATAAGCTTTATATTAGGACTCTCTAAAATTTGCTTTACTCTGCCTTCTTCTAATGACATTTTTGTCATTTTAATAACTTCCTCTTTTTCTTCTAAGTCAAATCCTTCTTGGTCAATACAGACCATAAAGTCATTAGCTATAGATTGATAGTCATCTTCACCTACTACTGTAACCTTTAGATCATGCCTTGCAAGCCCTAATAATGTCTGAAAGTCCCAATTAGGTCCATTCTTTTCATAGCCAGTATCTATTTCTGCTTGTTTCATAGATAAATTTTTTGAAGTTAGAGAGTTAACGGCCATCAAATAGCAAGCCTGCAAACTATGATGTCTATTTTTTTGATTCGGTACAAAAAGTATATTTTGCATTATTTGCCCTTTCTTTTTGTTAATCTTACAGATTTATAGACAGGCTTATAAATAAACTTTTTTTACCCTTTTTTTAGATATAAAGCTCTTTTAACTATCATTAAGATAATAAAAAAACTACCGCATTACGGTAGCTTATTTTATTGAATCTGGTAAGTTTAAACTTCATCTTTTGAGCCTCTTAATAAACCCTTAATGAAAAGTTGATGAGTAGTTGCGTTCCACTCTCTTTTTCTAATATTACCTTTAGATTTACCATCTGAGTTATCATATTTTTTATCTAATAACTGGAATATATTTCCTAGAGAGGTTACATAAGAGGCAACATCAGCATCAACTGTTAACCATTCGCTACACCCTTTTGTTGCTACAGAGCAAGATGTTAGAGCAGCAGAAACATCTGCATTCCAGTCATCATTAGCCCATCGTCTAATATGAACAGAATATTCACTACCAACTAGATTCATATAAAATACTTCTGTATCCTTGTACTTATAAGGAAGATAAGGACCTGACCAACCTGTCAAGCTTTGATCATTTTTAATTAAACTACCGGCGTATAAAGTATCACCATTAGCTTTTAAAGGAACTCCTGTATCTAACCAGTAAGCTTCTGAAGCTTTTGTAACTTCTAAAAAGTCTTGATAAATAGAGGTTGTTCTAGCCTCTTGAATTGCTGAATACAATGCTGCACCTGAGATTACAGATAATGCTCCGAATATTGCCAAAGCAATACGAGCATCAAGCCCGAACATCGCGCCTTTTTTGAATTTCATAATAAGTTAGCCCCCTATTTTTATTGTTTTTTGAGTAACTAATACAGCCTGATTATAAGTTATAAAAATTAAATGAAATTTATTTTATTAGCAAGAGCCGCGTATTAATAATATACAAACGAACTAATAGGATAAATTACAGCAGATTTTTTTATAACTTAGAGGCTACGTTTTCGATTAAGCGCGCTATGTTTAAGTGCGCAAACGCATCTACTACTAATTTTTGCATTCTTACTGCTTGCATGTAATTAGTATCGTTTGTTACATAACCGATTAATGGAGTATCGATTTGTAGGAATCTTTCTGTTGCTATTTTTAGCTTTTCATAAGTTCTTAGTGCGTCAACTTCTGAACCTGCTTGGTTTACAATAATTTTACAATTTGTAATATCATGACGCAGTTTTAATAGCTTAATAACTGCATAGGCATCTGTAATTGAACTAGGGTCAGGCGTTGCTATAAGAGCTGTATAGTCTGCAAATCTAGCAAAAACAAGAATTTCATCACCAACACCAGCTGCAATATCTAAGAAAATATAGTCATATTTTTCAGCAATAGATGATAGCTCTTTAACTACATTGTGTCGCTCCATATTTGTTAAAAATGGCAATGTATCTGAACCTGATCTACCTGCGATAATGTCAAACCCTAAAGGAGTTGGAGTAATTGCATCTTGTAAGCGGGCAGTACCTGCTATAACATGAGATAAATCCTTTTTAGGAGTAACCCCTAATTGAACATCAACGTTACCTAAACCAAGGTCTGCATCTAAAATTAGAACCTTCTTACCTTGCTTAGCTAGTGTTACCGACATATTTAGAGTTAAGCTTGTTTTACCAACTCCACCTTTACCGCTAGCAATAGCGATAACTTTAGCTCTTTTTGTATTTAAATTTAATTGATTTTGCGACATCATTTATTCTCCCATGGTAGTTGAATATCTTGTAATAGTTTTCTTGCTAAGCTTTTTGGATCAAGCTCTAAAATATCTTGTGGAATGTTTTGACCATCTGTTGCATAGCAAACTTCAAGCTGAGATTCAATAGCTGCGTTTACAATACCACCTAAATAATGAGTCTCATCCATTTTTGAAAATATAATTCCTGAAAGCTCCATACCCTTAAAAGCATATGGGATATTTGCTAGTTCTTGCATATTTAAGTTTGCAGGCAGAACTAATAAGATATACGGATTATCTAAAGCAAATAACATTTTTTGAAGGCTTTCCATTCGATCTTTTGAAAATGGATTTAAGCCTGCTGAATCAATTAAGATATAATCTTTTTGTTTGGCCTTATAATGAGCAACTTCTTTAGCAAGCTCTTGCGGCGTTTTTACTGCTCTTGATTCTACCTGTAAAGCATCTGCAAAAATTTTAATTTGTTCTTTTGCACCTATTTTGAAATTATCCATAGTGATAAGACCTATAGATCGCTTAGCTGAAACTTTGCTAACTGCTAATTTTGCAATGGTTGTTGTTTTACCAGCACCTGTTGAGCCAATTAATACAACTGGACGTCCGTTAGTTAAAACTTTTGACGGAATCTGGAAGTTAATTAATTTACCTAAAATCATTTCTAAAGCATCTTCAGTTTCAAAACCTGAACCTTCAAGAGCTTTTATTGCTTGTGATATTTTACGAGCTACTTTACCGGTAATACCATGAGTTAGTAATTTTTCTTCTACACTTTCTGGAGCGATATAGCGAGACCCAGCCTTATACTCATCAGCACTTAATGGCCCTTTTTTAGAGCGATCAGGATTTCCCGCTGGAGTAAATTTTTCAACAGCTGCTGTAATTTCAACCCCTTTGGTTCCATCAGGTAGAACAACTGACTTGCTTGAAAGCATAACAGCATCATCACCTAGATCTTTTTGAATTAATCTAAGTCCTTCTTGCATTGACCTTGCTGTATAATGTTTTAGTCTCATTTATTTTCCTTAAAAATATAACTTATCAAACTTGCTAAGCACTTGATAAGGTCTTCCGTTAAGCATATTGTAACACAGTCTTTATTATATAGGGAATTGTTTTGTTTTTTTCTAGTGTTATTTTAACTTTTGTTGTGTTTTTTTAGTCACATTTTTATATTTTTTTAGAAATTTTAAATTTTTTTCAAAAAAAGTATTGACACATTCTTAAAAAAAAGATATAACTCTAATCAAGCTTAGGCAAGGGTGAGTAGTCCAATTGGTAGAGACAAAGGACTTAAAATCCTTCCAGTGAGGGTTCGAGTCCCTCCTCACCTACCAAGCTTAAAAACAAGACTGCTTCGGCAGTCTTTTTTATTTTCAAAGACTTTTATAAAAAAGCCAGATTCCAATTAAATAAGGATTACATAAAATGACAGAAAAAGATTATAACTTTGATTTTGACCAATATGACAATTTCTATGATACATACGATAAAGATGATTCAAACAACTCAGATAATAAAGATTCAGCAAAAGACTGTAATGGAGCTATCTTACAAGACGGTGATACAGTACAAGTAAATAAAGACTTAAAAATTAAAGGAATGTCAAAAACTCTTAAAAGGGGAACAACTGTTAATAAAATCAAAACAATTGGCGACCCTGAGCATGTTGAGTGCAGAGTTGGAAAAACCACTGTAGTTTTAAAAACTTGCT
>DMEM01000088.1 GCA_003450915.1 Alphaproteobacteria bacterium | reverse complement strand
AAAAAATAATTCTGAAAATAATATTTCTCATTATAATTACAAATTTGACGATTCTGCTGTAAGAGCTGGTCGAGAAAAAGTTGGTGTGCGTGTAGTTGGTGAAAAAGTCGATCCTCAACATATGACTTACAAAGAGTATGTGCACTATCTGTGTTACTTATTTGACTTTAAAATTGGTAAAGGCTGGGATGGTATCGAGCAAAATAAATATCAGTATAACTGGACTCCAGAAGAATCTCACAATGTTGAGACTCAAGAAGAAGCCTTGTCATTCCTTGGTATAGAGCTATCAGATAAGGCTCCAGATGGTATAGAAAAACGTAAGAATCAGCGTAGAAACGGGACTAAAGATACAAGAGTTGTAAAAGTAGATAGAAGAACAGAGAAAAAAAGACGAAAAGAGGATTTGCTAAATAGCTTAACTTATTTTATAACAGTTTGGCTTTTACTAATCGTTATGGTTTCTTGGGGTGCTTATAGTGTTTACTTGCATATAGAGGGGTTACAATAATATGGCTAATATGAAAAAAGGCTGGATTTATGCTTATCTAACAGCTCTTATGTGGGCAGTGTCTGCAATGTATTTAAAAACTATCTCATCTTATGTTGAAAATGTTAATGGTTTGGTTGTTGTTCTATTATCTATGATTGGTGGTTCATTCTTATTATTAATTATGGCGGGTCCCGGGAGATTATCAATTGAAACTCTGAAAAGTAGCTATACGTGGAGTTTCGGAACTTTACAAATATTAACAAATCTATTTTGTTTTGCTGCTTATGCTACAGGGCTTAGTGTTATAGAAACTACTTTATTAGCTAGATCAACAATTGTTGTATCGATAATATATTTATTCTTAGTTACTGGTAAGCTAGTTATAAAATCTAAGCTGGGAGTTGCCTCAATACTATTAGGTTTGGCTCTTGTTATTTCAACAATACCAATGGAATTTCGTTATCAGGGTTTATTTTGGATTGGTCTTATAGTTGTTTCAATGGTTTTAAGAACAAGAGTTGCAGAAAAACATAAACAGAGTAATTATGCAACAGGTGATTATAAATCTGAAATGAGAGTAACAGGTTACATTTTAGCAATTACATCATTAATTTATGCTTTTATTTTATTCTCAGCTATGAAGTTAGGGTTTAATGAGAGTATGCCCCATATTGTACCGAATAAGGAAATGTTCTTTTCAATGAAACCATTCTTCTTAGCTCTTGGTGTTGGTGCTGTAATTATGGCAGTTATGAGATATACAGAGCTAATTGCAACTAAGCATATTGGCGGAACTAATTTCTTTACAGTTCTTGCATTTGTTCCAGCGTTTACATTGCCTGTTCAGTATGTAGCATCGTTATTTACTAATATTCCAGCTCCTACATTACTTCCCTTGGAAGCGGTTGGCGGAGCTTTAATTATCGCAAGTGCGATTAGAATTGTAAAAAAATCTAATAATCAGAAAAGAGCTCCTAAACTAGCGCCAAGAGCGGCTAAAGACTTATATATTGTTAGAGATACTATCAGGACTGCTAAAATTTGCTTTAATGATGATATTGCGAAGACTGCAAAATCATTAGGAATTGCAGTTAGCACACTAGATAAAATTATGAGACATGATAAGCCAATCACAAAAACTATGAAAGAGCGTATTATTGATAACTATTCTAAGAATATCGCAGGGCTAGATCACTTAACTGGAGCTAATAATAAAACTAGCTGTGATATAGAGCTACAAAAGCTTTCAGATGTTGATCAAGCATTGATATTATTCATTGATTTGAATAAGTTTAAGCCTGTAAATGATACGTATGGTCATACTGCTGGGGATATGATTTTAAAAGGCATTTCAGAGCGTTTAATGGAGCTATTTAAAGAACCTCATTTTGTCGCTCGATTAGGTGGCGATGAGTACACAGTAATTATTAAAGGAGCTAAAGCTACAGACTTGAAAAAGTATGTTAAAAAGGTAAAAGAACTTATAGCAGATTCGTTTATTATTCCTGATTTAAATGAAGAAATTCAAGTTGGCTGTTCAATCGGCGGAGCACACTATCCAAGTGAAGGCGATTGTGGCTTAAAACTTAAAGAGGTTGCTGACAAGAGGATGTATGAAGATAAGAAGAATAATGGAGTGGAGAGATGATTGATGAAAAGAAATATTCTTTAGGCAAGAGCAAAACAATATTTCCTTTCTTTTACAATTGGTTTGATAATTATCAAGGGGGGATTTTATGTGCTTGGTTATTAGCGATAATTATTCCAAATCTTTTAGGTTTAGATGATAATGACAGAGCTGCTATGCAAACTAGATTAATGATAGGTGGCTTTATATTGTTTTACATTTTATTAATTATAATCAATCAAGTGAGATGTTATAGATTGAAAAGTAGTAAAGCTTACCTTTATGGTTTTATATCTACACAAATTATAAAAATTCATAATATTCGATTAAATAGAAAAAATCACAAAAGAGTCTTTTTAGGATTAGAGGGTGTAATGGGTTTTATTAGAGAAGAGAATAGATATGATCTAATACTTAAATCCCTTGAGTATACAGAGAAACTCCTAGATAAAGATGATTTGGTTAAAGTAATAGACTATTACAATGGTAATTGCAGTCTTAGAGATGATAAAATCAAAATTAAATAGTTTTTTTATTTTGCCTTTGGCAATTTATATAATTTAGCACAAATTTTTAACTGACATAATTAATGAAGAATAAATAACAAAAATACAACAAGATAAGCCACAATAACACATAGTTATTTGAATAATATTTAAAAATATTGTATATTCTTTACATATAATAATTAAACAAGCTTAAAAGAATAAGGAATATAACAAATTATGTTTGCTCAAACGCTAAAAAATATTGATGACATTTTACATAAAGACGCAGGTTGCGGTAGTGAATTAGACTACATTGAACAAACTTCATGGATACTATTTTTAAAATACCTTGATGATTTAGAGCAAGAGAAAAAAGACGAAGCTGAACTATCAGGCAAAGAATATAAAGAAATTTTACCACAACAATACAAGTGGGATTATTGGGCTATGCCTAAAAAAGCAGATGGCACATTAGATGACCATAGAGCATTAACAGGTGACGATTTAGTTGATTTTGTAAATGATATGTTTAAAAACTTGAAAAAATTCAAAGCAAATTCAGATAATCCAAATACTATTGAGTATAAAATTGGTGAGATTTTTAGTGAATTAAATAACAGAGTTAGATCTGGTTATAATTTACGAGGTGTTATTGAGCTAGTTGATAAACTACGCTTTAAAACTGATGCAGAACGTCATGAGATGAGCCATTTATATGAGTCTAAAATTAATAACATGGGTAATGCAGGGCGTAACGGTGGTGAGTATTATACTCCAAGACCATTAATTAGAGCAATTGTTGAAGTTACAAATCCTAAAATTGGTAATAGAATTTATGATGGAGCTGTAGGTTCTGCAGGGTTCTTAGTTGAAGCTTTTGACTATTTAAATAAAAAAGATCTTAGCACTCAAGAATATGAAACTTTGCAAAAAAATACTCTATACGGTAAAGAAAAGAAACCTCTGCCATATATCATCGCTATTATTAATATGATTTTACACGGTGTTGAATCACCAAATATTCAACTAACAAATACATTAGCCGAAGAAATTAATAGTTTACAAGATTCAGATCGTTTTGATGTTGTTTTGGCAAATCCACCATTTGGAGGTAAAGAACGAGCAGAAGTTCAGCAAAACTTTACTCATAAAACAGGTGAAACTGCTTCATTATTTGTTCAACACTTTATGAAATATCTAAAAGCAGGTGGTAAAGCAGGTATTGTTATAAAAAACACATTTTTAAGTAATACTGATGCGGCTTCAATTGCCATTAGAAAAGATCTTTTAGCAAACTTTAACCTACACACTGTTTTAGATTTACCAGGAGGTACCTTTACCGGAGCTGGTGTTAAAACAGTTGTGCTATTTTTTGAAAAAGGCGAAGCAACAAAAGACATTTGGTATTACCAACTAAACCCAGGGCGTAACATGGGCAAAACTAACCCATTAAACGCAAATGACTTAAAAGAATTTATCAAGCTACAAAAAACTAGAGCAGATAGTGATAATTCTTGGACTGTTGCATTAAAAGATATTGATCAAGCAACATTAGATCTAAGTGCTAAAAACCCAAATAAAAAAGATGAAACTATTTTAAGAAAACCTGAAGAAATTATTGCAGAAATGAAGTCTTTAGATAGCCAATCTGCAACATTATTAGCTAAACTAGAGGGCTTACTATAATGAGACAAGGTTGGGAAGTTAAAAAGCTTGGAGGAATTTGTGAGTTTGTAAGAGGTCCATTTGGTGGAAGTTTAAAAAAATCAATGTTTAAAGATTCTGGTTATGCGGTTTATGAACAACAACATGCTATTTATAATCAATTTTCAAGCATTAGATACTTTGTTGATGAAAATAAATTTAATGAAATGAATCGATTTAAATTAAACGCTGGTGATTTGATTATGAGTTGTTCAGGAACTATGGGTAAAACAGCTATTGTTCCCCAAAATATAAAAGAAGGTATCATAAACCAAGCATTATTAAAGCTTACGCCATCAGAAAAAATTAATATTAATTTTTTAAAAATATGGATGGAAAGCCCTGATTTTCAGAATAAAATAAACGATTTGTCGCAAGGGGCTGCCATTAAAAATGTAGCATCTGTAAAAATATTAAAAGAAATAGATATTAACCTACCTCAAATAAGAGAACAAAAGCAAATTGTTGAGGTGTTGGATAAGGCTTTTGCTGATATTGATGTTATTAAAGCCAATGCCGAGCAAAACCTAAAAAACACCAAAGAACTATTCGACAGCTACCTACAAAATATCTTCTCAAACCCATCTAATGACTGGGAGTTGTCTAAAATTAAAGATATTGGATTGACTCAAACAGGTAGTACACCAAAAACTTCTGATCCATTAAATTTTGGTAATGCAATACCTTTTGTAAAACCAGCAGATATTAATATTGATGGAAATGGTTGCATTAATTATAAAAATATGGGTCTAAGTGAAAAAGGCAAGGAGCTTAGTAGAATAATACCTAAAAATTCTGTTTTAATGGTTTGTATAGGAGCTACAATTACTAAGATTGGTTATTCTCTTTTCGATATTACATGTAATCAGCAAATAAATACCGTAACGCCAAAAGCTAATATAGATTTTAAGTTTATATATTATGCAATGAGCCATTCTAGTTTTACAAGTCAGGTATTGCATGGAGCATCTCAAGCAACACTTCCAATTATAAATAAAAGTAAATGGGAGACCCTAAATATTCTATACCCCCAATCACTCCAAGAACAACAAAAAATTGTTGAAAAGCTTGATAATATATCAAAAGAGGTTAAACTATTAGAAGAAGTATATAAAAAGAAAATCGAAGATTGTGAAGAATTAAAAAAATCACTTCTTGATAAAGCATTCAAGGGTGAGTTAATCTAAGGTTTTTAACAAAGGGTAAAAATAATGATTTATAAAGTAACAGAGGCAGATACTAGAGCAGAATATATCGATCAACAGCTAAAAGATGCTGGTTGGGGAGTAATTCCTGATTCTAAAATACTTCGTGAATATACCATTGCCCCAGGTAAAATCCAAACAGGTGGCCGTCGTCATAACCGTGTGTTTGCTGACTATGTTTTAGTTTATAAAAACGTTAAACTTGCTGTTGTTGAAGCTAAAAGCATTCAGCTTGAGGTTGGTGAAGGCGTTGCCCAAGCTAAAGACTATGCCACAAGATTAAACCTAGATATTACTTATGCTGCAAACGGTAAAGAAATTTACCAAATGGATTTAGTTAATGCTCATGAAGAATTAGTTGATCGCTTTTTAAGCCCTGAAGAACTATGGTCTAAAAAATACCAAGAAGAAAACTTATGGCTTGATAAATTCAGAGAAGTACCTTTTGAATTAAAGGCTGATTGGACCCTTCGTTATTACCAAGAGAATGCCGTACAAAATGCCCTAGAAGCTATTGCCAAAAATAAAGATCGTATTCTTCTAACTTTAGCTACAGGTACTGGTAAAACAGCTATCTCATTCCAAATTGCATGGAAATTATTCAAAACTAAGTGGAATTTAAGAAAAGACGGTACCAGAGCCCCTCGTATTTTATTTTTAGCAGACAGAAATATTTTAGCTGATCAAGCTTTTAACTCATTTTCAGCATTCCCAGATGATGCTTTAGTTCGTATTAAGCCAGATGAGATAAAAAAGAAAGGCTTTGTTCCTAAAAATGGCAGTCTGTTCTTTACTATTTTCCAAACTTTTATGTCTGGTAAAGATAAAAACGGCAATGATGCTCCATACTTTGGCGATTACCCTGCAGATTATTTCGACTTCATTATAATTGATGAGTGCCACAGAGGTGGTGCAAATGATGAAAGCAATTGGAGAGCTATTTTAGATTACTTCTCACCGGCTGTGCAATTAGGTTTAACAGCAACTCCAAAACGAGAAATAAACGCTGATACTTACAATTACTTTGGTGAGCCTGTATATATCTACTCTTTAAAAGAAGGTATTAACGATGGTTTCTTAACTCCTTTTAAAACTCATGAAATTAGTACTACATTAGATGAATACTACTATACTAATGATGATAGAGTTACCGAAGGTGAAATTGAAGAAGGTAAACTATATACAGAGTCTGACTTTAATAAAAATATTGAAATTAGAGAGCGTGAAGAGTATCGAGTTAAAAAATTCTTAGATCTTTCTAAACAAAATGAAAAAGCTATTGTTTTTTGCCATACTGAAGCACACGCTGCTTTAGTTAGAGATTTAATTAATCAACATTCTAAAAGCAAAAACCCTCATTATTGTGTAAGGGTTACAGCAAGTGATAACGCAATGGGGGAGCAATACCTTCGAGAATTCCAAGATAATGAAAAAACAATTCCTACTATTTTAACAACATCAAGAAAGCTTTCTACTGGTGTTGATGCTAGAAATATTAGAAACATTGTTTTAATGCGTCCTGTTAATTCTATGATTGAATTTAAACAGATTATTGGTCGTGGTACAAGGCTTTATGAAGGCAAAGAATACTTTACTGTTTATGACTTTGTAGAGGCTTATAAAAATTACTTAGATCCTGAATGGGATGGTGAGCCAATTGAGCCTGTAGAAACAGAACCAAGAGAACCTAGAGGTGATATTGATAATTCTCCTATAGACAACGAGCCAAAAGAGCCAACCGAAAGAAAGAAAAAAATCAAAGTTAAGTTAAGAGACGGTAAATCTAGAGAAATTCAATCTATGATGTCAACATCTTTTTGGTCTGCTGATGGCACACCTATATCTGCTCAAGATTTTCTGTCTAAATTATTCGGAGAGCTTCCTAAATTCTTTAAAAATGAAGAAGAACTTAGAGAAATATGGTCAAACCCAGAAACACGTTCTAAGCTACTATCTAGCTTAGATAAATCAGGCTATAGTCAAGATGACTTAAATACTTTAAAAAGCCTTATAGATGCTGATAATAGCGACCTGTTTGATGTGTTGGAATATGTTGCATTTTCTGTGAAGCCAATAACTAGACTAGATCGAGTAAGCAAGGCTAAAGATATTATATTAAATGGATTAAATGATAATGAAAAAGACTTCATTAATTTCGTTCTATCTAAATATATTGATTCAGGCGAAACTGAATTATCACAAGATAAGCTAACACCATTATTAAAACTTAAATATAATGCTTTAGATGATGCTAAAAAACAATTAGGTAATATTCCAAATATTAAAGAGTTATTCTTAAAGTTCCAAAAAAACCTATACACATACTTTGGAGATGCTGCTTAGAATTATAAAAACCACCTAGTCAATAAGGTGGTTTTTTTATTTAAACATTACCAGCATAATGCTTTAGATGATTTTGGCCTAGGTGGGCGTATTTCATTACCATGTCTAGGCTTGACCATCCGCCAAGCTCTTTTAATACCATTAGAGGAGTTCCATTTTGGATATGCCATGAAGCCCAAGTATGGCGTAAATCATGCCATCTAAAGTCGTGTATATTGGCTCTAGATAAGGCCTTTCTTCAGGCTTTTAATGATATTAGTAATTGATAAGCTACATCGCTTAATGGAATGTTTAAATATTTACCACTTTTTACCTCATTCGGGTGGAAAACAATAGTTTTATTATCCCAGTTTATCTGTGGGTTTTTTAAATTCTTAACATTTGACTGTCTTAACCCAGTTTGTAATGAAAATATAGCCATTAGCCTTAGATGGTTAGGAAGTTCATCTAATAATCTATTAGCTTCTTCTTTGGTTAAATATCTTATTCTAAGCTTAGGTTCCTGATAGCGAGGGATATATGGAGTTTTATCAATCCATCCCCATTCTTTACTAGCTTTGTTTAATGCTGCTAATATTAAAGCTCTATAACGATTAGCAGATGCTCCAGTTAGCTTTTCAGCTATATTATCTAAGTATTCTTTAATCTCATGTTGAGTTATTTGTTGAATAGAATAATCAGCAAAGTGTTCTTCTAATTGATTTAGTTTAGTTATATCCCAATCAATAGACTTTTTATGGCTCTTTTCTTTTATCCATTGATTCTTCAGATCTGTGAATGTCTTATTCTGATTTTTATTAATAAGATAGTCTTTATTAGTAGCTAACTTATTAATTAAGTCCGCTTCAAATAATAAAGCATCTTTTTTTGAAGTCGTCTTAGTAGATTTTCTAATTCGTTTATTAGTGATAGGGTGGGCTAGATTAACCCAATAGTAGTTAGAATCTTTTGGTCTGTATAATGTCATTCTTTTAATTCCTGTCATGTTTTCGTCATGTTTTATTAAAATGACAAAAATAAAACAGATACAGGCAAAAAGAAAAAGTCCTTGTTTGACAAGGACTTTATTATGGTGCACCCGAGAGGAGTCGAACCCCTGACCCCTAGATTCGTAGTCTAGTGCTCTATCCAGCTGAGCTA
>DMEM01000216.1 GCA_003450915.1 Alphaproteobacteria bacterium | reverse complement strand
AACATTGTATGTAAAGGTCAAGCAAAAACAAAAGATGTAATAAACTTCTTTGATCCTGGCTCACTTGCTGAATATGAAAATGGAGAGTCTTACTATAATACTATGGATGTTTCTCTTCAATATATGGATGCAAATTCGGCGGCTTGTGGTGGCACTTTAAATGCTAATATTAGAATGATAGGTCTTTGTGACTGGCGTGAAAGTATGTGTCATGAATATGGCGTTGGTAAAAAAGGTATTTCACTTGTTGAATATAGTACAGATGAAAAAGTATATTATAATAATGTAACTTATGTTAATAGTCTTCCATGTTTACCCACAGATGTTAATTTACATAATATACCTTTAATTCCTGCAACAGAAAATGATATATTACCTGCTGATCCATATGCTTACTCTCCAGTTTTTGAGAGTTTGAGAGAACAAAATTACGCCTTATCTGATGAAGAAGCTAAAACACAAAGAACTATATGTGATAATTTAGATATACCAAAAGATGAAGATGAAATCGATTATTCTGCTCAACTAGATAGTATCATTGATAATACATCAGAGAATAAAAACTTAGTAGCTATAAATCAAAGAGACGAAAAACTAGATAATGACCTAACAACATATGTTGAGGGGTTAAGTCCTGAAATAGATGATGAAGTATCAATAACAGATTTCCAATCTACTTATGAATTAACTTTAGATGATAGCTTTGAGGCTTACAGTGATGTATTTGGCTTTGGAGAGTATGGAAGTGCTCCTGCACCTATTACCTTTACCCTATTAGGTACAACTTATGAAGTATTTAATATTAATATTATTGAAAGTCATGTTGACATGATTAGAAATACCTTTGCTATATTTGCCTATTTATGGGGAATAATTATAGTTTTTAGGGGTGTATAATGGTTGCTGCTTTTATTGTAATATTAGAACTACTTGGGGTTATTGCTAAAAATCCACTTATTCAGAAAATAGCAATATTTACTTTTTTCTTTGGTCTTGTATCTTATACAGTTGATTTCTTTACTGCTAAAGTAGTAAGTGATTTAGGGAATATTTCTCAAATACTAGTATTAGCCTCTTACCTTGGCTTTTTAAATGCTCTAAAAATCGTTTTCAACTTCTTAATAACTGGTTTTATAGCTAAGCAAGTTTTAGCCTTTATGAGGTCTTAAAATGGTTTCCTTAGTTGTTGGCTTTCCGGGTAGTGGAAAATCATATTATGCAGTTGAGAGAATCTACAATTTATTATCTAATGAGAAGAAACAAGAGTTTGATGTTATTTTTACAAATATAGGTGGTATCAAGTTTGATTTCTTTCCTGATTCACAAATAGAGTTTAAGAAGCTAAAAGAAGAAGAGTTAATAAACTATCTTACTGAGTGTTTTAAACTATATGAGCAGTACAAGAGTTATGAAAATGTAGATGATTACTTAATAGAGTATTCAAAAGAGAAAGGATTCTATAAAGCTTTAATAGTATTTGATGAGTGTCACGATTTCTTTTCAAATCAAGATAGGGTTAAAATCTTTTGGCTTACATACCATAGGCACTTACACCATGAGTTAATACTACTTACTCAAAACAAATCATTAATCAATTCAAAATATAGAGCAATACCTGAGCAGTTTATAGAAGCTCAACCACGTAGTAAGAAGATATTCTCTAATACTTTAAACTACAAACACTATGCTTCATTTGCTATGAGAAAAACTGATCTATTTAAAAGCTCATCACTAAAAACCAATCAAGATATTTTTAGTCTATATCAATCAGGAAATAAATCAAATCAAAAATCTATCATTTTAAAATTTATATTAATTCTAGGGCTTGGTTTATTAATTGCTGTGTTTTTATTTTTAAATCTGTTTAACTCATACAAAGAAGAAGAGGAAGTAATAGAAGCACCAAAGAAAGAAGAAAAGATTAAAACTAAGTCACAAAGTAAAGATACAAGAATGGCCTCTAAAGAAGAGGATTCAAGCCCCAAAGAAGAGTACTTTAATATCTTAATACAGTTTGAAAGTGGCAATGGTTATTTAGTAAAAGATAGATACTACCATAGAGGATATTTTAAAAGGTTTCTACGTCATACGGATTCGAAAGTATTGATAAAAGAATTAGTTTATGCAGAAAATAATTACAAGATGGAAAGAATTATATTAAGAACATCAATAAATGATTTAAATAAATTTTTCTTTACAAATGAAGAAAAACAACTACAAGAATTACAAGCAAGGAACACACGTAAACAAAACAGAGAATAAATTAACTTTGCTTTTATAAGTGGCTCAATAAGTTTGATATCTACTAGGCATATATCACATAATATTGGGCTTCCTATAAGGGCAATCAAAGACAGGGCGACTCATACCCAGAAAAAAAAAGACGGATGTCTTGTTTTTTTTGGGTGATAGCGAAGCGGTCGCCCCTTGATTACTTTTAAAAAAGTTACGTCAGGACAAATCACACATAATAAAGGTTGTTAAATGTACGGTATAACATCACATGACATTAAAGCTATAGATACAAAAATCTTGTATCAAAAAAAATACTTAACTTCAAGATTCTTTGACTTTGGAGAGGAAACAAAATCAGCTTTAGATTTTACATATAGTGCTAATTTAAATCCTAAAAAGTATTTTGCAGAAATGAACAATAGAATTAACTCAATATTTGACTATGCAAAAGATTTAGGATTAAAACCAGTATTTATTACTCTTACTGCTCCATCTAAGTATCACAAGAAGAACAGAATCGGAGAGCTTAAGATAAATCCAAATGAAACTGCCAAGGCTTTAACTCAGATTTACAACAAGTTTACATCATTACAAATCTTTAGGAAGTTAAAGAAACAGTTAGGACATGGATTAGTATATTTTAGAGTTTATGAGCCTCATAAAAGTGGTGTACCTCATTTACACGCTATGTTATTTTTACCTAATGATTACATCTTAGATGTTAAGAAAAAGTTCTTCTCTTATTTTACAGATACTCAAAGATGGAACAACAATAAAAAATCTATTGACTTTAAATACACTTGGTACAACTCAGCAGGTGGAGCGGTAGCTTATATTATGAAGTATGTAACTAAGACTTTTAAAAATGATAGTGACATGAGTACTCAATACGCTTCTTATTGGTACATAAAGCACAATATTAGGCGTTTTTTATGTTCTCGAACATTAGCACCCGTAACCATATATAGAAAGGTTAGGCACTTTTTTAGGAAAGAAGATAGGGATTATTTAAAAGTATCAGAGTTAATAAAAAGCAATCAAATTAAGAGGTTATTTGACGATACAACATATTCATATATGTATTACAACCATGAGAGTGGAGAAGTAGAAGACGTTACAGTATGGCAAAAGAATTCGGACTTAATTTTACAATCTAGGATTAAACGAAATGACACATTCAAATTATCATACAAGAAGAAAGAACACAAGAAAGCATTAAAAGTATTTGTAAGTGATTTTGAGAAGTATTCATTCTCTGACGATTTAAACAAGTTTATATTAATGCCAGTTGTTCCCTCTGTATTAAAAGATTATCAGTTAATCAAGTACTTTAGGATTTTAGACAATGCAGATATAGACACTATTGATTACACACATTATGGGCTTGTTAGAAATGAAATGATTAAAAGAAATTTATTAGAAGAGGAAGCTATGAGTTTAAACAATTATAGATTACCTAGTACATTGACCAACTGTCAAGGCGGTAGCCACGTTCCCATGTCGTTTATTGTACCTGACGAGGTTATTTATGACGTGCCCTATAT
>DMEM01000144.1 GCA_003450915.1 Alphaproteobacteria bacterium | reverse complement strand
TTTTTTAACATGTTTTTTTCTTTTTTGATTGAATTTAATTGAAATTTTTGCCATTTTTTGCTAAATATTGTATAACTATATTATATCAATATATATTACAAATTCAAGATAAAATCAAACAGGTTATTTTAGAAATGAAAATTATAGCAAACAATATCAATACAGGTAACATCCTTGAGTACAAGGGGAAGTTATGGAGAGTTTCAAAACTTTCACACACACAGCCAGGTAAAGGTGGTGCTTTTATTCAAGCAGAAATGAAAGACATTATCAACGGCACAAAGCTTAACGAAAGATTCCGTTCATCAGAAAACGTTGAAAGAGTTGTTCTAGAAGAAAAAGCGATGCAATATCTATTTTCTGATGGTGACAATTACACATTCATGGATATGACAAACTATGAACAAATTGAAATCAACGAAGAAACAATCGGTGAGCAAAAAGTATGGCTAACAGAAAGCATGGAAGTTAAAGTATCTTTCCATGAAGAAAAGCCACTAAGCATTGAACTGCCTAAACATGTTATTATGACAATTGTTGAAGCAGAAGCTGCTATTAAAGGTCAAACAGTTACATCATCATATAAAACTTCAAAAGTTGAAAACGGCCAAACAGTAATGGTTCCTCAATTTATTGAAACAGGTGAAAAAATTGTTATCAGTACAATCGACGGCACATACGTAGAAAGAGCATAATTATGGCAGGTATTACTCCAAAACAAAACTTTATGGAAGCAAGCTTAGAGCTGCTAACAAGAAAGCTAAACCAAGACTTAGTTAAAATGGAAAAAATGACAGGTGAAAGAGAAGACTTCCAACCAGTTGTTGAAAAAATGGTAGCAAGCATTATTGTTAAGCTACACGAAAGACTTATTGAGTCATTCCCTAACTCATCAATTTTATTCCAAAACACAACACCATACACTCCTGAAAATCACGATGGTACAAAATTTGTTATCATTCCTTTAGGTGGTTTAAAGCACATCAATCACTCACACGATGACGCTTATATCGCTATGGCATTTATCGATGCAAAAGGTATTACTCAAGATGCATTCATCTTTAATCCTTTTACAGATGACAAGTTCTTTGCAAGCAACAACAACGGTGCTTTCTCTCAAAATGTAAGACTTAGAACTTCTATGAGAAGAGAATCATGCGACTTTGTTGTATACTCAAACAAAAAACTTGCTGATGAAAAAGAGTTTAACAAAGTTGTTGAACTTATTACAACAGAAGCAACAAACAACCAAGCTCTAAGAGTTACAGATGCAAGCTTACTAGACTTAATGCTAGTAGTTGGTGGTAAAAAAGATGCATTCGTTGCAACAGGCCTAACAACACAAGAAGTTCTAATTGCAAAACTATTTGCTTTAGAGTCTGGTGCTGTAGCAACTGATTTTAAATCTGGGGAACTAAAAGAAAATACTTCTTCAATTATTGTATCAAACTCTAAGTTACATGCTAAAGTACTAGCAAGACTTAAGTAATATAAACCAACCATATTTATTTAAGGAATTAACATGGCTCCAGAAATATTTGCAAGCTTAGACATCGGTAGTACTAAAATAACTTGTTTTATCGCTGAAAAAACTGAAAGCAATCTTAAACTTATCGGTTTTTCACAAATTTCAAGTTTTGGTATTCAAAGAGGTGTTGTAGTGAATATGCAAGAAACTGCTCAAGCAATTGAGAAAGTTATCGAGCAAGCTGCAAATATGGCTGGAGTAGATATTGAAAGCGTTAGCATTTGTGTTGGCGGAATATCTTTAGAATCTAAAATAACCGATTCTATGCTTATCTTACATAATAAAGCAATTACTTCTGAAGATGTAGAAAAGCTAGTTGATCTAGCAAAAGCAAAACACGTTGAAACTAACAAAAAAATCCTACATGCAATTCCTGTAGATTATACTCTAGATGATTATAAGGGGATTAAAAACCCATTAAATATGGTTGGTTCTAAATTAGAAGCAAAAATCAATATTATTAGCGCAAAACAAGAGCCTCTAAAAAATATTATTAGAGCTGTTGAATTAGCTGGTTTTTATATTGATGAAATCATTGCATCAAATGTTGCAAATGGCTATTCAGCACTAATTGAAGATGAAAAACAACTTGGTACATGCCTAATTGATGTTGGTGGTTTTTCCACTGATATTTCTATTTATTATAATGGCAAACTTATTTTAATTGATTCAATTAACTTAGGTGCCTACCATGTTACATCTGATTTAGCGCACGGACTTTCAGTTTCTTTAGAAGACGCTGAAAGAATTAAATCTTTAGAAGGTGCAACTTCAAGCAACTTAATTGAAAGTGGCAAATCTATAGAATACGTTAAAGTTGGTGATTTAAAAGACAATGTTAACTTTGTTTCTCATAGTTATGTTTGTGGCATTATCCAACCTCGCATGGAAGAAATTTTAGAGCTAGTAAAAAATAAAATAGCTCCTTATCAACACATCTTTAATAACAGAATTGTTCTAACTGGCGGTGGCTCAAACCTTAAAGGAATCACAGACCTTGCTCAAATTATCTTTAATAGCAGCATTAGAGTAGCAAGCGTTAACACACTAGAAGGAACAACTAATATTTCATCAAACCCTAGGTTCATCACTGTTTCTGGTGGTATTATTTATCTATCTGAAAAGCATAGCAAGCAGCCTGAATATTCTTATAAAAATTCTAAATTCGGGAAAATGTTATTTAATTTCAAAAAATCATTTTTTAAATAACTTTTTTGCCTTTATCTCTAGTAAATTACAAAAAAATATGTTATGTTGTTATAATATCACATAAGTATGAATAAAGCTCTTTGTTTTATACAAAAAAATTCTATAATAGAGCAAAATATACAGACAAAAAACTTATAACAAATAATCAAGTTATTAAAGGAATTGGCAATGTCATTAAAAATTAGTTTAGCACAAGAAGATACGCACCAACCAAGAATTACCGTTATTGGTGTTGGTGGCGGTGGTGGTAATGCTGTTGACAATATGATTAACTCTGACCTTAATGGAGTTAAATTTGTTGTAGCAAATACTGACCTACAAGCCTTAAAAGGCAGCTCTGCAGACTCAAGAATTCAGCTTGGTAAAGAAATCACTGAAGGTTTAGGTGCTGGTGCTAGCCCAGAAGTTGGCGCACAAGCTGCAGAAGAATCATTTGAAGAAATTTGCGATGCAATTAAAGACTCACACATGGTGTTCGTAACAGCTGGTATGGGTGGTGGTACTGGTACTGGTGCTGCAGCAGTTGTTGCAAGAGCAGCAAGAGATATGGGTATTTTAACAGTTGCAGTTGTAACAAAACCATTTAGTTTTGAAGGTTCTAGACGTATGAAACTAGCAGAAGCTGGTTTAGAAGAACTACAACAATACGCAAACACAGTTATTACAATCCCTAACCAAAACTTATTTAGAATCGCTAATGAAAGAACTACTTTAACAGATGCTTTTAAACTAGCAGATGAAGTTCTTTATAAAGGTGTTCAAGGAGTTACAGATTTAATTCTACAACGCGGTTTAATTAACGTTGACTTTAACGACGTTAAGACTGTAATGTCAGAAACAGGACCTGCAATGATGGGTACCGGCCAAGCAGAAGGCGAGCGTAGAGCAATTATTGCTGCTGAAGCTGCAATTTCTAGCCCTCTACTTGATGGTATTTCAATGGCTGGTGCTAGAGGTGTATTAATCAACGTTATTGGTGGCGATGATATGACTCTTTATGAAGCTGATGAAGCAGCAAACAGAATTAGAGAAGAAGTTGACCCTGATGCAAACATTATCTTCGGTACAACTATTGACCCTACAATGTCTGGTAATGTTAGAGTTAGCGTTATTGCTACAGGCTTAGGCGGAGCTACAAACCCTAGGGGTTTTAATCAAGACAGACCTTCTTTAGGTATTTTCCAACCTCAAGAAAGACAAACGCCTGTTCAAGCTAAACCTATTGTTGAAGAAAAACCAACTATCAGCATGGATAATATTCAAACATCTGTTAATAAAAAAAATGTTAAGTCTGAAGAAGCTAAAGAGCCTTCAAACTTTGCAGGTGACTTACTAGGCGGACTATTTTCTCATAAAGAAGAAAAAGAAGAAGCTTATCAAGAACCTGTAGCTGAACAAACTCCTGTTAAAGAAGAAGCTCCTACTAAAGAAAGAAAATCAAGATTAGACGAACTTGAAATTCCAGCTTTCTTAAGAAGACAAGTTAATTAAAAGCTGAGTCAGCTTTACCACAGTAAATATTATAAAGTAAAAACAAGTCATGAATATGGCTTGTTTTTTTATATCTATAAAATTGCATATACCGTTTTAAGGAGGCATTTTCAAAAAGATTTTGATTTATTAACAAAGGACGTGTACAATTAGTACACGACAACTTAATAAATAAAGAGATTAAAGAAAATGACCATAAAAAAAGCATTATTTGTAGGAAACACTTATTTAGATATTACTCTTGATACTATAGCAATCCCATTAGGAGACAATAAACTTAGAGATCAAAAATATGCTGTTAATTTAGGTGGTAATGCAACAGTTGCAGGCTGTACGGTAAGTCGTCTTGGCTCAAAAGTAGAAATTGTAACTCCAATGGCAAATGACGATCTAAATGTTTTAATTCAAGAGCTTTATAAAAAAGAGGATATTACTCTTCATGCTATCCAAGCAAGCAAAACATCTCTTTCTGTAATCATTCCAAATGGTATTCAAAGAGCTATTATTTTATGTGGTGATAAAGATGTTGATAATAAGACTCCTACTATTGACCTTTCAAAATTTAAAATCATTCATTTTGACGGGCATATGCCAGAGATTACACTTGAGCTTGCAAAACAAGCAAAACAATTTGGTATCTTAACATCTCTTGATGGAGGAACTGTTAGAACAGGAACTCAAGAGCTATTAAAATATATTGACATTGCAGTTGTATCTGAACAATTTTGTGATGACTTAGAACTATCTCATAAGGATACTTTAGAATATTTAGCAAAGCAAGGCTGTAAAGTATCTGCTATTACTAGAGGCATTAGGGGTGTTATTGGTTTAGAAGATGGTGAATTTTTTAAAATACCCGCAATGTCAGAGATTAAAGTAAAAGACTCAACAGGAGCCGGCGACATTTTTCACGGAGCATATGTATCAAACTATCTAAAAAATGAGTCAGAAAGCTTTAAATCACACTTTGAATATGCAAACATTGTAGCAGGCCTTGCCGTACAACGTTTAGGTACAGTATCTTCAATTCCAAGCTTAGAAGAAATCGAAAAACAAGAAACTATTAATTAAGTATTAATTATAAAAAAGCTCCCTTTTGGGGAGCTTTTTTATATCAACTAAATCTTAATAACAAAGATTTCCACTTAAAGTCCATCCTCCTGGACAATACTTTGTAGCAGCTCTTGTTCCTGAGCTAAGACATACCTGATGTCTTGCAGTGTAACCACTAGCACAACCTTGTCCTGTACAATTTGATTTTTTAGTTCCAAGAGAATAAGGCTGATTCCTATCTCCTAAAGATGGATCACTTATATTTTTACGGAAAACTGTTCTTCCACCATAATAACACTCAACTTTACCACTTCCAATACGACCGCCTATTTGGCAATAATCACCGTATGCACCACCATAAGGAGCTTGTTTATATGTATATCTACAGTCTGCGGCTTTAGTACAATTTGTACCTGATAGATACCAACCTGAACCATATGCTGAGCAGCTATAGCTTGCAGATATTGGACATCTTTGAGTATTACAGCTTCTTGTTACAGCTGGTTTTGTAGCAGGGTTACAATATCCTGTTGAACAACCTACATATCTGTTTTGAGTGCCACTACCACAAGTTTTTGTACATGCACTCCAGTTACCTGGCTGCCATACGCCTTCATATGTACAAGAATCTTTACCTGTTGGCTTTTCACCAAAGCAGTTTTCATCTGGCACAGAACTGCCAGTATCTTGCATATTTTTTTTCCTCATACATTGATAAATATGAGATGCTGTATTTGTTGATTGACAAGCACTAACACCTGTTTTGGTCCAAACATAAATATAATCAATACATGCTGTACCACCGTTTACATCTTTTGACCATTGTGTTGAATCACAGTTTGGTTTGCCTGGATTTTCAAATACTCCAATACACTCCCATTTTTGACCTGTCCATGTTAAACGCTGTGAGTCTCCACATGTTGGCATTGCATGAGAGTCATTTTCACTTGTATCACAATTTCTTAAGTTCGAACATTTAAAAGCATTTTGAACTATCGGATCTTGCTCATTACCCAGTAAGTCTGTATTAATTTGCTTAGTGTAGTCATAAGCTTCTTTTAGTTTTACCTTAGAGTCATCTACCACAGACTTGTGACCCTTAGATTTTTTTGCCCTATCATCTTCTACTTTTTGAACTAACTCGCCAACTGTTGACTCAAAGTTTTCTAATTGAGCGTTATTATTTGACTTGCTAGTTACTACACTTCTAGATAAGGAAGAACCTTTAGAGCTTGTCTGCAGCTCTCTTGTAACGGCTCTATTTTCATTTCTTCCCTTATAGTTAGAATCTTCTGATGCTTTATAAGAGTTAAAGTCTTCAACATTAACAGAACTTGGGTCCGCAATGCCACTTAAGTCTGGAGTATTACCAGCAAATGTATTTACTGAAAATAGTATTCCTAGTATTGTTATAAAATATTTCATAGCATATAACCTCCTATATAAATATCCTTGTTATTAATTTATATGCTAGTATACATATTATATCCTGACCAGGCAATACAAAAAGCCCAGAGTTCTGGGCTTTTTATTAGTACAAGTCAGAAAATCAACCATTACCTTTAATGATATTTTTAGTCAACCATATTTAGCTGCACAAAATAATACTTTTGATATATGACACTCTAACCATATTATAATTTTTAGTATTAAAAAATAAAAAAGAAACGCTTTATTTAAAGCGTTTCTTTTTTATTTAACTTAATTTTTTCTAATTTTTAACTGCTTTTCTACTTTCAGATACCTTACCTGTAAGAAAAATATTACAGACAAACTAATAAAAATACTAGCAATTAACAACGACTCTGAAAAATCTAAAGCTGTTCCTAAAATAACAATAGTCAGCAATGCCAGTAAAGGAAGTCCTAAAACCTGAAAAACTAACTTTGCTAAATAGTTTTTCTCCATATATAACATGATTTCATCATCAACTTCTAAATCATCTTTATTATAAGCAATATCTATGTATTCAACAGGTTTTAACATTTTTGCACATTTTCCATCACAACCTTTACACTTTTGTTTTTTAGGTTCTAATGATAAAACAACGTTAGAGCCATTATTTTTAATGGCTCTAACGATACAAACTTGTTCTACAACATTTTTCAATCTTATTTACCTGTTTGTAATGAATCTAAGAATTTAACTGAAGGGTCTAAAACAAATGTTGTTTCTTTTGAACCTAATGCTTTTTTATAAGACTCAAGAGTTCTGCTTAACTCATAAAATCTAGGATCTTTTGAGTATGCATCAGCATAAATCTTAATAGATTGAGCATCGCCATTACCTTTAAGTTTTTCAGCTTTTTCTTTAGCTTCAGCTACTAAAACTTTAACTTCTTTTTCAGCAGTTGCTTTAATAACTTGAGAATCTTGCGAACCTTTAGCTCTTAATTCTTTAGCTTCTTTATTACGCTCAGCTTTCATATCATTATAAACATAGTTAGCGTTTTCTTCAGGTAAGTCAGCACGTTTAATTCTAATATCAATAATTTCGATACCATATTCACCTTCAATTTTAGGCTTAGAAAGACGCATAACATCACCAACAACTTGGTTTCTATTTCCTGAAATTAACTCTTCAAGAGTAATTTTAGCAATCATCTCTCTAATATTAGAGTTTACAACAGAACCAATCCTGTCATTTGCTCTTGAACGGTTAAATAGCTTTTCATAAAATTTCTTAGAATCAACAATTCTCCATTTTGTAAAACTGTTTAATATGATAAGTTCTTTATTTACTGTTTGTAACTCTTCAGCTTTTGACTCAGTTTCTAAAACTCTTTTATCAAGTATAATTACTTGCTCATAAAATGGAGCTTTAAAATGTAAACCTGGTTTTGCGTTTACTTCTTGTACCTTACCAAATGCCAATACAACAGCTTGCTCTGTTTCTTTAATAACATATGCAGAATTAATAAAGATAACACCTGCAATTGCTACAATAATTAATAATAATACTTTTGCAAAATTCATTTTATTTAATTCCTTATCTTACATTATTTTTTTTATCTAAAGGCAAGTACGGTAATACATTACCACCCGCATTTTTTGACATAATAACTTTATTTGAATTTGCTAGAACTTCTTCCATTGCTTCAATATAAAGTCTTTTTTCTGTAATAGATTTAGCCTGGTTATAAGCTTTTAGCTGTTGTTCAAATCTATCAGCCTCACCTTTTGCAGCCGCTACTTTAGACTGTGCATAAGCATCAGCATCTTGTAAAATTTGCTCAGCCTGACCTTTTGCTTTTGGAATAATATCATTTGCATAACCTTCAGCTTCGTTTCTCATCCTATCAGCATCTTTTAAAGCTGCCTTAACATCTAAGAATGCTTGCTTAACTGGAGCTGGAGGTTGAACCTGTCTCCACTGTAGACCTGTAATAATAATACCAGATTTATAATCATCTAAAACTTTAGACATTAAATCTCTAACTTCATTTTTAATTTTAGTTTTTCCATCTGTTAAAGCATCATCTAATTTATGAGTACCAATAACTTCACGAATGGCTGTTTCAGCAACATCATGGATTGTTTTTTGTGGATTTTCTAAATTAAATAAATAGTCTTTAGCGTTTCCAACTCTCCATAGTACCTCAAAATCTAAATCAACAATTCTTTGATCACCAGTTAGCATTAATGACTCTGATGGAACATCTCTAATATCTGAATCATTGCCACCTCTTCTATTAGCATAATACCTAGCTGCTTTACCTAAGCTTCTAAAACCAATTTCTGTAGAATTATCTAATTGAGTATTTACTTTAATAACTGTTTCAATTGGAGACGGCAGGTGGTAGTTTAAACCAGGCTGAGTTGTTTGGATATATTTACCAAATCTTAAAACAACGCCTTCTTCACCTGGAGTTATTTTATAAAAACCACTAGCTAACCATAAGGCTACACCAGCAACTAAAACAATCGCAAATAATTTATTAGGATTTGGAACTTCAAAGTCTCCACCACCATAATTATTATTTGAAGAGCCTTTTCTTACTCTTTCAGCTTCTTTTTTAAAATCTAAAATTGTTTCTTTGATAATCTTTTCTGTTTTTTCTGAAGTTTTTCCAGACTTATCATCACCCCATGGGCCAGAAAATATATTTGTCAGACTAGACATTGCCTATCCTTTCTTGTTTTTATTTATTAAAAATTGATTTAAGACCATTTTAAAGCATCTCACTTTGTTAGTCAATAACTACTTTAATTGCTTGTTGCTTTATACTATCTAAGCTATCTAACAAGTTTTCAGTTATAGAAGAAAACTCATTAAATTGAGCTAAAGAACTACCTTCATCGCATGCTTTTCTTATACTTATGTTTAAAGGTATTTCTCCTAAAAACAGACTATTTGACTCTGCTGCAAATTTAGCTAAGCCATTATCACCAAAAATATGCTCTTTTGAACCACAGCTACTACAAATATGATAGCTCATATTCTCTACCATACCTGCTACAGGAATATTTAATTTATTAAACATATCAAAAGCCTTTTTAGCATCTAATAAAGCTACATCTTGAGGTGTTGACAAAATAACTGCAGCATCTACTTTAACAAATTTAGCCATAGACATCACAACATCACCTGTTCCAGGTGGTAAATCTACTACTAAAAATTCAATATCTCCCCAGTTAGTCTTATCAACCATTTGCTTTAAAGCTGAAACAACCATTGGTCCTCTCCAAGCTAGAGCTTGAGAATCTTTAATCAATGAGCCCAATGAAACACACCTTACACCAAAAGATTCAACAGTTGGCAAAATATCTTCTTGCTCATTATCATGAACTATACCTTCTTTTAAGTTCATAATTGTATCTTGTGATGGACCGTAAACATCTGCATCTAATAAGCCTACTTTATAGCCTTTTTTTATTAAGTTAACTGCAATACCTGCACTAACAGTTGATTTACCAACTCCACCTTT
>DMEM01000006.1 GCA_003450915.1 Alphaproteobacteria bacterium | reverse complement strand
TAGGCAAGTGTTTTTAGGACTAAATATGTTTTTGTAATTATTATATATATTATATAGCATCATAAAAAAAATACAACCTTGATTTTCAACAAATATAAGGTTTTGATTAAAAAATAAGCATAAAAAAAGTACGGGTATTATGAAAAAAGGTTCAAGTTTAGATAGAGCAAGAGGTCACACCCTAACAGAAGCAATGTATTTGCTGATTTTAGAGTGCCTAAAATTAGAAAACACTAAAAAATTAGAATTATTAGTTCCACTTCTTCATCCATCAGATTGTGCTGATTTATTAGAAAAAACAGAACCACAACAACGTGAAATATTAATCTCTTTTATTCTAGTTGAAGACCTAGGTGAGGTTTTGGCAAACTTAAATGATTCAATAAGACTAAACACGTTACAAAAAATTAGCTATAAACGTTTAGCTAAAGCATTGTATGAATTAGAAACAGATGATATTGCTGATGTTTTAACAGGTATTGATGCTCAAGAGCAAAACTATATTCTTGAGCTTATTGATGATATTAACCCCAATGAACGAATGCAGGTTCAACACACTCGTGATATTTTATCATACCCTGAACATTCTGCAGGGCGTTTAATGAAATCTGAGATTATTACAGCTCCAAAATCATGGACTGCTCAAAAACTATTAGATTATTTAGAAAAAGAGTCTGATAATTTAACAGAAAAAATTACAACAGTTTTTATTATTAATCGTCAAAGTGAATTAATCGGTAGTGTTAGTATGCAACGTTTAGCTCGCTCAAATAAAAGTAGCTTACTAAAAGAATTTATGCGTAAAGACCCTCTAGCTGTTAATGTTCTAGATAATCAAAGAGAAGTTTTAAAAGCTTTTGAAAAATATGATTTATTCACCTGTGCTGTAGTTGATGAACAAGATAAAATGGTTGGACAAATAACTGTTGATGATGTTTTAGACTTAGCCTTAGACCAATCAAAAGAAGATATCTTACACATGGCAGGGGTTTCTGAAGATGATGATTTATTCTTAGCACCGTCTCAAACAGCAAAAAATCGTTTACCATGGTTAGTTTTAAACTTATTTACAGCTATTTTAGCATCATTTGTAATATCTTTATTTGAAGATCAAATCCAACAAGTTGTTGCTCTAGCTGTTTTAATGCCGATTATTGCGAGCATGGGCGGAAACGCAGGTACTCAAACCCTAGCTATAATTATCAGAGGCTTAGCTACCGATCAAATCACACTAAAAAACACAACATTCTTATTAAAAAAGGAACTAATTGTTGGATCATTTAATGGCTTTATGTTAGGAATATTTTTAGCTATTGGGACATTTATTTTTTATGATAATATTAAATTAGCTCTTGTAATTTTCTTAGCATCTGTAATAAACCATATTGTTTCTGCAATTGGGGGACACATGTTACCGATTGCCTTGAAAAAACTTGGTAAAGACCCTGCGATTAGTGCAGGCATCTTCTTAACAACATTAACAGATGTCATCGGCTTCTTCGCATTTTTAGGCCTAGCAAGTATCATATTATTGTAAACATTATAAATGGTTAGCTTATATTTAAGTTAACTATTTTTTAGAAATTATTTGTATTTTTATTAAATGAAGTGTACAAATAGTACATGAGTTTAAATAAGATTAAAGAAAATTAAAAGAGTGGATTAAAAACAATTATAAAATTTAAAGTAGTTAGGGTTGCACAGTTTTTAAGCTAACTATTTTAAAAAGATTGTTTATATTTTGCTTAAACGAAGTGTATTATCAATACATGAGACTAAGTCAAATTAAAGAAGAATTTAAAAAAGTGGATTAAAAAAATGACAGAGATTAACTTTTATGTTTCATCGGCAGCATCTAATGACGCAATTTATAAATTGTTACCGTCATTATTAGAGCGTATTATTTCACAACAGCATAAAGATTTAATTGCCTGCAAAAATGAAGCAGAAGTAAAAAGGGTTGATAAGTTCTTATGGGAATATAATGCTGAAAAATTTATTCCTCATGGTACTGCAAGTAAAGAACATGCTGAAGACCAACCTATTTTAATTACAAGTGAAGAAGAAAATAAAAATCTATCTGATATTCTAATTTGTTTGAGTGGGAAAACAGTTTCTGACTTTTCATCATATCTAAAAGTTATTGATATTTTTGAAGGCTCCGAAGAGCAAAAACAAGCCGGTCGAGAACGCTGGAAAGACTATAAATCAAAAGGCTATGATTTATCATACTTCACATCAGAAAACGGTAAATGGTTAAAAAAAATGTAGGCTCAAAGGCCTACTTTTTTATCTAACTTTTAAGCCTTTATCTTTAAAAACCTGCCTAATTGCATTTGTTTGTTCAGCACTTGGCTCTTGAACATCATAAAGCTCATACTCTAAAGCCATTTTTTTCCACTTATCTTCACCCATTTTATGGAATGGTAAAACCTCTACCATTTCAACATTTGATAAAGTTGCTACAAAATCAGCTAAAGCTTGAACATTATCAGCTCTATCTGACCAGCCAGGAACAAATACAAAACGAACCCAAACATTTACCCCTAAAGATTCTAAACGCTTAGCAAAATCTAAAGTAGGCTGAATATCAACCTTAGTAATCTTTTTATAAATTTCTGGAATCATTGATTTAATATCTAAAAGTACTAAATCAACATCTTTTAGCTGCTCATCACTCATTTTATTATTTAAATAACCTGAGGTATCAAGAGTCGTATGAACTCCCATTTGTTTACAGCCCTTAAAAATAGAAGAAATAAACTCAGGTTGAACCAATGGCTCTCCACCGCTAATAGTCACTCCACCACCTGTTGCTTTGTGGTAGTCTTTATATTCGTGAATTTCTTTTAAAATATCAAAGCTATTAACAAGCTTACCTGACTTCATTTTTCTTGTGTCAGGGTTATGACAATAAACACAATTTAAAGGACACCCTGTTGTAAATACAATATATCTTATACCAGGACCATCTACGGTTCCTGCTGTTTCAACTGAATGTATATATCCTTGTACGTTTTCCAAATTATTTTACCCGTTATTTATTAATTTATTAATACCTAAACCCCATAACGCAGCAAAAACTACCAATACTAAAGGAGTTTCATATGTTGTAAACAAGCTTAAATCAAACTTTTGTAACACAGTATTAAAACCACCTCTTGTACTTGCTAGATATGTTAAACCAGGCAATAGAGATATCATTAAATTACGATATTTTTCATATGGAGTAAACATGAAAATAAGAGCCCATAAACCACTATAACAAGCATTGACCATTAACTCTTCATAATTTATTGTAAAAAATAGACGCCCTAATGAAGAACCCATAAACTGTTGAAAGACCATAATTAACAAATAGCTTAAAGTCCCCATTAAGCTACCGGCTGCGTATAAAACCAACCCTGAATTTAAATTAACACCCATTATAAAATCTCCTATTTGTGTGTGTAGTACTTTTTAGGCTTACCAATATGATAACCTTGTAATAATTGAATATCTAAAGAACGAGCTAATTTGTACATAAACTCTGTTTCAATTCGCTCAGCAATAATTATTAAATCATATTTTTCAGCATTAGCTAAGACTTGTTTTAATAACTTTTGTTTACTTTCATTTTCCAAAACATCTGCAAATTTAGACATGTCAATCCTTACATATTTAATGCCTAATTCAACAACTTTTTTAGCAGTTGGGGTATCTAAATCATAAACACTTACTGCAAACTGAACCCCTGACTGAGTCAGCTCTTGAATAAAGTTTATATGTTTTTGCTCATGAATAATATCAATTGCTGGAATCTCAAGCATTACATTATCTGTGTTAATTCCACCATCTTTTAATGAATATTTTAACTTATCTAAAAACTTATAACTATTAAAAGCTCCATTTGAAATATTTAATGATATTCTAGCTGTAGGGTCTGTAGAGTTCAGAGTTTGAATTTTCTTAATTATTTTTTCAAGCATCATTTCATCTAAATTCTCAAGCATATTAAAATGCTTTAATACAGGAATAAACTCAGATGGCATCAACTCTTCACCATAATAGTTTAACAATCTTAAAAATACTTCACAAAATTGTGGCTGCAATGTTTT
>DMEM01000165.1 GCA_003450915.1 Alphaproteobacteria bacterium | reverse complement strand
CTATCAAGGTTGGAAAGGTCTGGAATTGATGATTCAACAGTTTTTTGCATTACTTGCTCAGCTTGTTGAACTGATGTATCTTTTTCTTGTATATGATTTTTTGGAAGAGAGTGAGTTATATTTAACTTATGGACATTAGATTGAAGATCCTCAGGTTTAATATCAACTTTATGGACTATAGAGTCATTTCCAATAGTTTTATAAACTACTCTGGGATGATGCTTAATAGTTACACTTTTAGATTCTTTATTGATTTTTTCAATAAAAGAAATAAAAGCAGCTAGAATGGTTTTATTAACCTCTTCTTCTGTTAGTTTTAAGTCCTCTAGTGTTAAGTTATTATCTTGCATTATATGCAGAAATAAATCGTGTGGGATTGATGGGTTAGAAGAGCTTTTTAGTAGCATAAATTGTTCAAGAGCAGCAATTTTAGCCTTAAGCTTCTTAACAATTTTTTCATATTTTTCCTTATCAAAAGACAGATAGTCAACAGACTGAACTTTCAAATACTTCATAAGCAATAGAATGTATTTGTAATGACCCATATTTTGACATTTAGGATGATTTAAAAAATTATTTACAGCAATTGTAAATTCCTTAAGAGTGTGAAATCTAATAAAATATCGAAACTCCTCAATAGTATTAAATGGAAGTTGATCAGCCAGGGCTTTATCTTTAGCTAACAGACTATCAATTTCCTTAATCTCTTCAAAAATAGAATTATATCTACAGTGTTTTATATTTTCTATCGATTTCAATATTCTTGAAATAGGATTGAACTCTATTTGTGCCATGAAAAAAATCTCCGCAACCCAAAATAAAAAGGAAAAGTTGTTAAAAACAAAGTCTGTATTTATTATAGTTGTTAACACAAGGTAAATTTAAATAAATTCTCAAAAAATAAAAAAGGCAACCGTACTTCAGGTTGCCTTTTTAATATTTTTGAGCCACTAGCCCTTTCTTATTATCGATTATATGCATTTTTAGTTTAGATGTTATTTAACAGCTTTTATAGGACTCTCAAGACTTAGCATGTTGTCGTCTGAATCCGCATCACTTAGTAGAGAATTTAGAACATTGTCTTCACTAAGATCTGGTTCTTCAGGATCAAGAGCACTGCCGATAGAAACAGTCTCAGGTTTTTTTAACTCCGAAATATCTTTAACTGTGCTAATAGATACATTATTGGAATTATCCGAGGTTTGGGTTTTCTCAGAATTAGAAGGAAATTCAGTTATAACTTCATCAATACCAGCAATTTGATATGCTGCATTGATTTCCGGAATAATGTCATTCTGTTCTTTTTCTGTCATGTCTTTAGCAGATAAAGTCAGCTCTGTAGCGTACTTTTTAAATGCATCATGAACTGCAATATTGAAATCTGTTTCGGTGATATCTAAATCAGCAAAACTCAACTCTTTGTCTCTCATCTCCTTTAACATTAATTTGTAAGAGTCATTAGGGTCTGTAGATGTTTTCATTTTCTTGAAATACATTTTTGCAATTTCAGGATCTTTTTCTTCTGCTATTTTATTTGGATCAATTTCAATAGTAGGTGTTTTGATTTGGTTAGAGGATGTTAGAAGCTCTGTTACATTACTTGCATGATTTTTACACTGCTCATCTTCGCTTTCTAGGATGGCGCGAAAAATTGGGTTAAGCTCTCTTTGATCATAGCCAAGTTGGCTTACATCAGTAATACCAGACATTTCTTTAAAGTAAACAACAATGTCATAAACCTTTTTAGTTTGATGGCGTTTATCATAAAAGATTGCAGCAAGAGCCTTGGTGTAACCTAAAATATAATAAAGCTTGCTAAACTGTTGAAAGTTCTGATTGGTTTTAAAGGGTAATAGATATTCAATTTCAGGGTGTTCATTCATATTCTCCTCGATGATTTTTATTTCATCGTCAAGTAATGAAAAATTACCATCTTGAATACGCTGAATTGAACCTTTTGCTTTTTCTAAAGGGGTTTCAGGGGTTTGCATGTCAGCAATCTCCGTATTAATAAAAGAAAAATAAAAATCTATTTAATTAATAGATATGTACATATATTTCATATACTTGAGTACAAGCATTAGTTATTGTCATATTAAAAAAACAAATTTATAAAGAAAATACTTGATTTTTATATAATTTAACACTATAATTCACACTATATAAATCCGAGATGCTTCAATTAAGAGTTTCTATACAGAAATATCTTAACGTTAAATATTTGAGTTTTAATGTTTAATGAAGAAGACTTGCATATGCACTTTAGCTGATTTCGTTGTTGAAATTAGACTACGTTTCGAAGTATAAGGAATATAAAAATGAAATTAACAATTAGTCAAAAACCACACTTGGTTGAAAGACAATGGTTTGTAGTTGATGCTACAGACTTACCATTAGGTAGAATCTCATCAGAAATCGCAAAAGTGTTAAGAGGTAAAACAAAAGCTGAATTTACTCCTCACGTTGATTGCGGTGATAACGTTATCGTTATTAATGCTGATAAAGTTCGTTTAACAGGTAGAAACAAGGCTGAGCAACTGACTCACCACTGGCATACAGGTCACCCAGGTGGTCTTAAGTCAATTTCTGCAGCTAAAGAGCTAGACGGCAGATTCCCTGAAAGAGTTGTTGAAAGAGCAGTTAAAAGAATGATGCCTAAAACACCACTAGGTAGAGCAATGTTCAAGAAGCTACACGTTTATGCTTCAGCTGAACACCCACACCAAGGTCAAACACCAGCTGTTTTAGACTTAGGTGCGACAATCGCTAAAAAAAATCATAAGTAGGAGATAGTATTATGAGCATGGCTGAAAGCATTAAAGCAGCAGATCGTAAGAACGGTCGCTACTACGCAACTGGTAAAAGAAAAGACTCAGTAGCAAAAGTATGGTTAACTAAAGGCGCTGGTAAAATCACAATTAACGGCAGAGCTTTCGAAGATTACCTTCCTCGTCCTTCATCAAGAATGAACGCAGTTAGACCTTTCGAAATCGTTGAGCTAGAAGGCAAATTTGACGCAAACGTTAAAGTTGCTGGTGGTGGTTTATCAGGTCAAGCAGGTGCAATTAGACACGGTATCGCTAAAGCATTAGTAGAATACGACGAGTCATTCAAAAAAGCACTTAAAGATGCAGGTTTCATTACTCGTGACTCTAGAGTTGTTGAGCGTAAGAAACCAGGTCTTAAAAAAGCAAGAAGATCTCCACAGTTCTCAAAAAGATAATTGTCTGGAAATTATTCAAATACTTTACAAAAGAATCTCCGTTTGGAGGTTCTTTTTTTTTTGAAATAAGAGCTTCTAGTTATTATATTAGTTTTAAAATTTACTGCGCGTTGTTATATGCGCTCTTTACGGTTTAAAAAATAACAGTTACTTTGGGTAGCTAAGGATAAAAAATGAAAGAGAAGAGAGTATTTTCTGGAAGTACCGCTCCAAAAAGCATTCCATTTGAGTTTTGTTTACATGTGCATAAAGATGGCACAATTGGCGAAGCTGATGGAATGGTAAGAAAAGGTAATTTTTTTGTTGTTGCTGTTTTGGGAGGTGATAAGATTGAGTTTGGTACTTATCAGGTAATAGATGGTGATGAGTATCAAGTTTATACGGAGCTAGTGAAAGCGTCAGTTTGTAAAATTCTTTTGGAAAGTTCAGGAGAGTATGAGATTGGAGAAATCTACCTAGAAGGGCTTGTTGCAAAATATTTGCGGAGTATGAATAAGTTTAAAGCCAGACTTTGCTGTACATCTTTAGATGATGAATACTTACATCTTCACCGGGAAATAACGGGTAATATGGTCAGTGTTTACTACGGAGGAATCAGTAAATTAGTAGCTGAAAAGGCTAAAGAATCTGAAGATGGTTTAAATGATCGCACTAATCTATGTGTTTATTCAGGGCAGTTGTTTGCTACGATGTCACAAAGTGATGGAAACGGTATTACCTATGAAATGGTTCAGTCTGTAAATAACTTAGCAGGAACTTATGTGCTTCGTTTAGTTGATGAAGAGTTTCTGGATAAATACTTTGGTAGTTTGAATCTGGTTGGGCAAGTTAAACAGTCCTTGCAGGAGCAGCAGGAGGCGTATTTTGAGTTATAGCTAATATGTAATATCGATAATTTGAAGCAGTCAATCATTTAGGTTGACTGCTTTTTTATTTGAATATTGATATGAGTTAGGCTATACTTTTAAGTTGTATATAGTATAACTTTGGTAGAATAAAAAGATAGAAAAATGAAGTATATAAAAAAAGGTGCGATGTTTGGTCTTGATGCAAGAATAGCTCTAGCTATCTTTGGTGCTTTATCAGTAATATCAGGAGCAGCACTATATTCAGCAATTCAAGATGCCAAGGCAACATCAGTATTAGCTCAAATGACTGAGGTTGGTAAAGCATATGATCAATATTTTTTAGATACGGGTAGTGAGCTTGGTTTTTCAAATGGTTTAGATAGAGATATTGATGGTTTTCTTGCAGATAACTATGTTGCAGGTTGGAAGGGGCCTTATTTGTCTATTGAAGATGTTGGTTTTTTAGGTTCTGATATTGCCGGAAGGATTAATACATCAGATGGTAAAAAGATTTTTATAAGGTGCTTAAGGTCTGATGTTGCTTTTGGAGGTCTTTCTGATAATACAAATACAGCGGCATGTGTCGCAGGTAATAATAGCTCATCAAACTGGATTTTATATGAAGCTTTTCCTAAAGTAGTTGTGGATAGATTGGAAGAAAAAGTTGATGGCTCTGTTAGTTATTCTGCTGGAAATATTAGAGTTATAAAATGGACAGGTGATAATTATTCTATCTACTTTAAGCTTATGCCTGCATTAGATTATTAAAGAATAGAGGTGTTCTTTATTTGCTTTAGTTATGATTTTGAGTGATTGATCAGATATTTATTTGTAAATTATAAAAAAGACCTTGTAGAAAGGTCTTTTTTTATATTGGAAAAATGTATTTTATTTGTAGATTAGAAAATATTAAAAAATAATTGAAAAATAGAGCAAAAATGCTTGACATAGAGTTAAAATTCATTATAATGCAAACTAAGGTTTAAAGCGTAGAACCATCTGGTTCACAAATCGAATTCACAACAACTCTACTTTTTAAGATAGTAATATCTTTAAAAAATAGTAAGTTATCTATTGTTTTTATAGATGGCTGTGAATAAATATTAATGGGAAAAACCCTTAGGATTCAACAAGCGTTGCAACTTAGTTGGGTTCTTAAAGAAAAAGGAAATTTAAAAATGCCTACAATTAACCAATTGGTGAGAAAGCCTCGTCAGGACAAAGTTGTTAAGACGAAAACACCAGCACTACAAGCATGCCCACAAAGACGTGGCGTATGTACAAGAGTTTACACAACAACACCTAAAAAGCCTAACTCAGCGTTACGTAAAGTAGCAAGAGTAAGACTAACTAACGGTTTTGAAGTAACTTCATACATCGGTGGTGAAGGCCACAACCTACAAGAACACTCAGTTATCCTTATCCGTGGTGGTAGAGTAAAAGACTTACCGGGTGTGAGATATCACACAGTACGTGGGGCACTAGACTGTGCTGGCGTAGAAGGTAGAAAACAATCACGTTCTAAATATGGTACTAAGAGACCTAAATAATCGAGAGGGATAATTAAAATGTCAAGACGTCACAGAGCAGAAAAAAGAGAAGTAATGCCAGATCCAGTTTATGGTAACTTAGTTGCTTCTAAATTCATCAACCTAATGATGTTAGGTGGTAAAAAATCAACTGCTGAAAAGATTTTCTACGGAGCTTTAGAAGCTATTAAAGCACAAACAGGTAGAAATCCTATTGAAGTGTTCCAAGAAGCAATGGAAAAAGTTGCTCCAGCACTTGAAGTTAAATCAAAAAGAGTTGGTGGTGCTACATACCAAGTTCCTATGGAAGTTAAGGCTGAAAGAGGCCAAGCTCTAGCAATTAGATGGATCGTTGCAGCTGCAAGATCTCGTTCAGATAAGACTATGAAAGATAGACTTACTAAAGAACTACTAGATGCTTCAACAGAAAAAGGTTCAGCTATTAAGAAGAGAGATGATACTCACAAAATGGCAGAAGCTAACAAAGCATTCGCTCACTTCCGTTGGTAAGAAATTAAAATTGAAGTTGGTGAGTTATTTAGCTTATCAACTTCGATTTTTTACTAAGAAATTCCAAGTGTTTATTAATGAATAATTATTATTTGTATATTAATAAGTGCTTATCAAAATCCAAAAATTAAGGAAAAATTAACATGGCTAGAGAATATCCAATTAATATGTACCGTAACATCGGTATTATGGCTCACGTTGATGCTGGTAAAACAACAACAACTGAGAGAATTCTATTCTTCACAGGTAGAAGCCACAACATCGGTGAGGTTCACGATGGTGCTGCTACTATGGACTGGATGGAGCAAGAGCAAGAAAGAGGTATTACAATTACTTCAGCTGCTACAACTTGTTTCTGGGAAGGTCACAGATTTAACATTATTGACACACCAGGACACGTTGACTTCACAATTGAAGTTAAACGTTCATTAAGAGTTCTTGATGGTGTTGTTGGTGTATTCTGTTCAGTTGGTGGTGTAGAACCACAATCAGAAACAAACTGGAGATACGCAAACGACTATAACGTACCACGAGTATGTTACATCAACAAAATGGATAGAATGGGTGCTAACTTCGATAATGGTGTTAAAATGATTAGAGAGCGTCTACAAGCTAACGCTGTTCCAATTCAAATGCCTATCGGTGCTGAAGAATTCTTCACTGGTTTAGTTGACTTAGTTGAAAATAAAGCTTTCGAGTGGGATGATGCAACAAACGGTACAGAATTCGCTGAAATAGCAATTCCTGCTGATATGGCTGATGCTGTAGCAGAAGCTAGAGATGCAATGATCGAAACTGTTGTAGAATATGATGATGCTCTAATGGAAAAATTCTTTGAAGGCGTTGAGCCAACAGTAGAAGAACTTAAAGCAGTAATCAGAAAAGCTACACTAAACTGTGATATCTTCCCAGTTTTATGTGGTTCATCATTCAAAAACAAAGGTGTTCAAACACTTCTAGATGCTGTTGTAGATTACCTACCAGCACCTACAGATGTTAAAGCTATTGCAGGTGTTAACCCTAAAGATGATTCAGAAACTTCAAGAGAGTCTTCAGATGACGCTGGTTTCTCAGCATTAGCATTTAAAATTGCTTCTGACCCATTTGTTGGTACATTAACATTTATCAGACTTTACTCAGGTACTTTAGATTCTGGTTCATATGTTTATAACTCAACAAAAGGTAAAAAAGAGAGAGTTGGACGTATCGTTCTTATGCACGCTAACAAACGTGAAGAAGTTAAAAAACTTTACGCTGGTGATATTGGTGCGGTTGTTGGTCTTAAAGATACAACAACAGGTGATACACTTTGCCCTCAAGACGACCAAGTTATTCTTGAATCAATTGAGTTCCCAGAGCCAGTTATCGACATCGCTGTAGAGCCAAAAACAAAAGCTGACCAAGAAAAAATGGGTCTAGCTATTGGTAAACTAGTTAGAGAAGACCCTTCACTAAGAGTTTATACTGATGAAGAAACAGCTCAAACAATTCTATCAGGTATGGGTGAACTTCACTTAGATATTATTGTTGATCGTCTAAAACGTGAGTTTGGCGTTGAGTGTGCTGTTGGTGCTCCTCAAGTAGCTTACAGAGAAACAATTACTCAAACAGTTGAACAAGAAGCTAAATTTGTTAAGCAATCAGGTGGTAAAGGTCAGTACGGTCACGTATGGATTAAAATTGAACCACAAGAAGCTGGTGCAGGTTACGAGTTCGTATCAACTATTGTTGGTGGTGTAATTCCAAGAGAATACATTCCAGCTGTTGATAAAGGTATTAAAGAAGCAATGGAAGGCGGTGTTGTAGCTGGATTCCCATTAGTTGATGCTAAAGTTACTCTATACGATGGTTCATTCCATGATGTTGACTCATCTGAAATGGCTTTCAAAATTGCAGGTTCAATGGCATTCAAGAAAGGTGCAGTAGCAGCTAAAGCAGTTCTACTTGAGCCTATCATGAAGGTTGAAGTTCAAACTCCTGAAGATTACATGGGTGATATCATCGGTGACTTATCTTCAAGACGTGGTATGGTTACAGGTACTGAAGATAAAGCTGGCTCAACAGTTATTAACGCTATGGTTCCATTATCATCAATGTTTGGTTATGCAACAAGTATTAGATCAATGTCTCAAGGTCGTGCTACATTCGCAATGGAAATGGATCACTATGATCACGTTCCTGCAAGCATTGCTGAAGAAATTGCAAACTCAAGAACTTAATCTAGAGTTTAATAATTATAAAAAAGTCTCCTTTATGGAGGCTTTTTTGTTATTGATGTCTACTATCAAAATAAAACATACGTTATTGAATAATATGATAAAATCATACAAGCAAAAGGTGTTTGTATAGTTCTTTTTTACTGCTGTTTATAAATAACATAACTAGCAGGGGGAACTAAGATATGCCATATTTAATTGATTTTAGCATTGTGTTGCTTGGTATTTTGATTTTGATAACATTTTACAAGTATTATAAAAGAAGTTTTTTTTATGAAAAGTACAAGTCTGTTGAAGATTTATCAGCACCAGAATTATTATTTTATTATAGGTTAGCTAGACAGTTACCAAGAGGTTATAAGATTATTTGTAAGCCAGATATTGATGATATTATAAGTAATATAAAAATAGGAAGAAAATTAGAATGTATAGAGCTAGCAAGTAAATATAAGAATGTTGAAAAACATGATGTTGATATAGCAGTTTTAAATAAAAGAAATAAGTTTATTTGTGGTATTAATATTGAAAATTCTTTACCTGAAGGTATTCCTGAAATTTATAATATTGATGATCAGGTAGAAATATTATTTGCAAATTTAAATATACCTTTGTTTGTATATAAGTTTGAGAATGAGTATAATTTTGATGAGATATTAAAAAAATTATAAAATAGCTTAAATTTGTTATATTAGTACAATTAAGAATGCTAAAGTTATGATAGTACTTTATGTGCTTAAAAGGGGAAGAAAAGGCTAGTGAACAGTCAGTGAGTTGCTTCTATTAGATAATGGTAAGTACTTAATTTAATAATGGAGATGCTAAATATTAACGACCTGTAAGTTTATTGATTGAAGTAAAAGGTTATTATATATATCGGGCAATGAATAAAACTGTATTATAAAAAGTATGCTTCTACAGCTTATTGAGATGTAACAATTGCAATTTAATATATGAAATAATTCTCTATTAATAACAATAAAAAAGCCTCTCATTTGAGAGGCTTTTGGATTTAATTATATCGTATTACTCGTCACCACCAAGGAAGCCTAAGATTTGTAGAATATTTAAGAATAAAACTACAAAGCTTGTATACAAGCTAACAGCTGTGATAATTGACATTTCTGCTGTTGCATCTTCGCATTCACCAAATTCGTGGAACATATCTCTTAGCATATTTAGCTCATAAGCAACACCAGCTGAAATTAACGGTACGATTAAGAAACTAATTACCATACTAAATCCACCTGTTGCAACACCAAACATTGCCATAATAATATTAATTACGATAGCAGCAATTAATCCCCATGATGCCATTGAAATAAAAGTACCCCAACCAGAAAGTGATTTTTTAGTTGATAGACCAAACATACTCATTGAAGCAAAAATAGCCATAGCAACAAAAAATGCTGTTGTAATATTTGCAGCAGTGTAAGCTGCAACAATAGGAGTGAAGGCAACACCTGTAATAGCACTAAAAGCGATGAATAGAGCTAATCCTGTTGCTGTTGAAACCTTGCTGATGATTTTGTGAGCAAAAATACCAAAACCAAACCAAATTGCAAAGAAAATAAGTTGGAATGGTAAAGTTTTAGCCATTGCTAAAATTTCAGCATTTTGAAATGTAAGATATGCCGCAACCCCTGAGATTGCAACACCACCTGACATATAGTTAAAAACTGTTTTTAAAAATCTAGCAAACGCAGCATTATAACCTGCTACAGATGTTGAATTTGAATACATATTTGATATCCTTTCTTAAAGTTATTTTTTCAGATTTTTATATTTATTATATAGTATGAACATATCATACAGGTTATATTA
>DMEM01000015.1 GCA_003450915.1 Alphaproteobacteria bacterium | reverse complement strand
GTGTACAAATAGTACATGAGCACCACGAAAGCACAGGAAAAAATAAAAAGTCGCTAAAAGCACAATTTTAAAAAGGAAAAAAATTATGGCTGAAAATAAAGGTGTAATTACAAGAGTTGTAGGTCCGGTTGTTGACGTATACTTCGAAAATGAAGTTCCTGCAATTTTAAATGGCTTATACATCGAACTTGAAAACGATGAAAAACTTGTTCTAGAAGTTGCTCAACACTTAGGTGAGAACACTGTTAGAACAATTGCTATGTCTTCAACAGATGGTTTAAGCCGTGGTCAAGCAGTTTTTGACACAAAAGAAACAATTAAAGTTCCGGTTGGTCCTGCTAACCTAGGTAGAATTTTAGATGTTGTAGGTAATCCTGTTGATGGTAAAGGTGAGCTAGATAAAACTCACATGGCTCCAATTCATGCAGATGCTCCTAGCTTTGCGGATCAATCAACAAAAGATGAAGTTTTAGAAACAGGTATTAAAGTTGTTGACTTGCTAGCACCATATTTAAAAGGTGGTAAAGTTGGTCTATTCGGTGGTGCTGGTGTTGGTAAAACAGTTATTATTATGGAACTGATTAACAACATGGTTAAAGGCCACGGTGGTTACTCAGTATTTGCCGGTGTTGGTGAAAGAACACGTGAAGGTAATGACCTGTATCACGAAATGATCGAATCAAACGTTATTGACCCTGATGATTCAACAAAGTCAAAAGCTACATTAGTTTATGGCCAAATGAACGAACCTCCTGGAGCACGTTCAAGAGTTGCTTTAACAGGTCTAGCACAAGCAGAATACTTCCGTGATGTTGAAAAACAAGACGTTATGTTCTTTGTTGATAACATCTTCAGATTCACTCAAGCAGGTGCTGAGGTTTCAGCTCTACTTGGTCGTATTCCATCTGCTGTTGGTTACCAACCTACTCTAGCAACTGATATGGGTGCCTTACAAGAGCGTATTACTTCAACTAAAGACGGTTCAATCACATCTGTGCAAGCTGTTTATGTTCCTGCCGATGACTTAACAGACCCGGCTCCAGCAACAACATTTGCTCACTTAGATGCAACAACAGTTCTAAACCGTTCTATCGCTGAGCTTGGTATTTACCCAGCTGTTGACCCATTAGATTCAACATCTCGTGCGTTAACTCCTGAAATTGTTGGACAAGAGCACTATGCTATTGCTAACCAAGTTCAAGAAATTCTACAGAAGTATAAATCTCTACAAGATATTATCGCAATTCTTGGTATGGATGAACTTTCAGAAGAAGATAAAAAAGTGGTAGCAAGAGCTCGTAAGATTCAAAAATTCTTATCTCAACCATTCCACGTTGCTGAAGTATTTACAGGTTCTCCTGGTGTTTTTGTTAAACTTGAAGATACTATTAGAAGTTTCAAGGGCTTAGTTGACGGTGATTATGATGATCTTCCTGAAGATGCATTCTACATGGTTGGTACTATTGAAGATGCTATCGAAAAAGCTAAAAAAATCGAAGCTAAGGCTAAGTAATAATCAGTAATAAAATTAAGCAGTGTCTAAATACAGATACTGCTTAAAAGAGGAAAAAGATATGAAACTAATTATCGTAACACCAACAGAAAAGTTTTTCGACGCTGAAGTAGTTAGCATTGTTGCTCCTGGTGATAATGGCTACTTTGGAGTTTTAGAAAATCACGCTGCATTTTTAAGCACTCTTAAAGACGGTGAGATTAAAGTAAAACTTACTGATAAAAGCGAAAAAACTTTCCATATTACTGGCGGAATGGCTGATATTAATAACAACATTATTAAAATTTTAGCTGAAGCTGTAGCAAACGCTTAGAACTAAGTAAAATATAAAAAGCCGGATTTTAAATTCGGTTTTTTTACAAAGCTAAACACAACTAAAAAAGGATTCATAACTAAAATGAAAAGCTTTTTGTTGAACCATTCCTGCAATTTAATATTTTATGCCGTTATGACTTTTATGACCATTAATATTGCTTTTTTAAGTAACGCATTAGTTGGTTCATCTTTTATTATTTTATTAACTATTTTACTAACAACAGGATTTGCTTTTAAAGAAGCTGGATTCGCTAAGTTCTTTTATGCAACGTTAACATATATCATTGCCTTTGGTTTTGGCTATGCCCTACTAAATGCAAAAGATATTATGGAAATATTTTTAACAGTATTGCCTCCTGTTGAGTATTTTCTTAGTATTTGGATGCTTACAGGGGGCATATTAGCTGCTTTATACGGTTACCTACTTAATAAAAACAGACCTCTTCAAACTTATAAGAGAACAAGCTTTGTGTATATAGCTATTGCTAGTGTATTTATCTTATATTATTTATTTACAGTACTAATAAATCCAGGTTCAACGACTATTACAATGCCTATTATATATGAAGTAAAAAAACTAGCTGATATTTTTGGAACAAACTCTAAAGTTTTTTTCCACTCTGTTGTTCAGCTTAATATGATTGGATACATTTTATTTGCATTTGCTATTTCTTCTTTAATTAAATTAAACTTGATGAATGGTTTATCTAGAAAAGCTCGCTATAGCTCATATATCTTATCTATTTTCATGATTACAAACATTATTCATGGTGTAAACTCAGAAATAAACTCGATTTACCGCTTCATAGGACTTGCCGGAGCACTTTCTGGTATTGTTCTACTAACCGTTCTAATCTCAAGTTTTATTAGAAATGAAAAAGATAAATTTTTAATGATAAAAAATAAGCTACTCAAAAAATAAAAAAAAGCCCCGTCGGGGGCCTTCTTTTCATATTTCTAATAAGCATCTGAGTCTACACCAGATATAATCTCATCAACTATTGGTGAGTTTTCATATCCCGTTTTTAGCTCCAAGATAGGATCTCCGTTAATAAAGGCAATTAGCCTAGAACGAGTGACATGGTCCCATATTTTAGGGAGCATCTGTTTAGCAATATCAATACTCTTTTCATTACGAATACCAAACGAAGCCAAAGTGTTAGCATGACAATGAAGACCTGAATACCTTATGTCATCCTGATCTTTTCTTACCGCTTCGTAGTAGTCGTACAAAATATGCCTAAAAATGGTCCTTGCCTGCTGTAACTCCTTTTTTGAAGCTTTAAGGTATATAAAAAGATCAGATAGGTCGCTTTTAAGCCAGCCATAAGCTGCTATTTTAGACTTTGGAAGAATTACATTCCTCTCGAAGTAGCTATTCATAACATCTATCAAAGGGGATTCTGCACTTTTAAGTGAAGTTTGTAGCATTGTGCTAGCCATACTGACCTCTATCCATAAGTTTGATTGCCTCTTACAAGACAGTAGAAAAGTAATATAGTTAAAGAACTAATAGTTTATAATCTTTAATAGTAATTTACTCCTGACAATTAAAAAAGCACCCTATCGGGTGCTTTCGCTATTTGAATCTCTATGATTCTTGCAATAAGCTATTCAGAGCTTATTAGGCATGAGTACCACATAACTGTACCAATGCATCCGATAATCAAAGCTGTAACAACAAGGGTTAACGGCACATCAATATTTTGAAACATTTCCATATTTCACCTCAAAACAAAATTTTATTTCCGTGGCTTTATTATAATTTTCATAACAAACAATTACAAGACCAAAGATAAAAAACTATTTTGTCAGAAAGACTATCTCTAGCAAGTTTTATAAAATACATACGATCACCATTCTGTTTATTTATTTATGAAAAT
>DMEM01000032.1 GCA_003450915.1 Alphaproteobacteria bacterium | reverse complement strand
GTTAAAGCAAAAAGTTGAAGAAGAAGTTGAAAAAAATATTGATAGAATGGTTCAAGAGCTATCAAATCAGGGCTATGCTTTTGTTGAAATTATACCTATGGTTAATAAGAACCACGCAACACGCCAAATTAGTTTAACTTTTGATCTAAAACCAGGTGCTAGAGTATATGTAAATAGAATTAATATTGAAGGTAACACAAGAACTCAAGATAATGTTATTCGTCGTCAATTAAGACTAGCAGAAGGTGATGCTTTACAATCAAATAAATTAAAGCGTTCTAAAGATAGGTTAACTTACCTAGACTATTTCTCAAAAGTAGATATTACTCCAGAGGAAACAAGTCTGCCAGATAAAGTAGATCTAAATGTTAAAGTTGAAGAACAAAGTACAGGTGAATTTAATATCGGTGCAGGTGTATCGAGTTACGAAGGTGTTTTAGCTACTTTAGATATTAAGGAAAATAACTTCTTGGGTAAAGGTCAACAATTAAAGTTTGGTTTCTCTTTATCTTCAAAGCGTAAAGACTTTAACTTAGGTATTACTGAGCCTTGGTTTATGGGGCGTGAGTTGCTTGCAGGTGCTGATATTTACTCAAAAGAAACAAGTTATGATGATGAATCTTCATATGATGAAGCAATTTTAGGTACAGCATTCCGCTTAGGTTTCCCAATTGATGAATACAAGAGAAACACTATACGTCTAAAACTAGAAAATAAAGAAGTTCAGGATGTTGATTCTGACTCTTCTCAGTTTATTAAAGATTTAGAGGGTGATAGAAATAAAGTAGCTGTAGCAAATACCCTTTCTATTGATACTCGTGATAATGCATTAATTCCAACAAAAGGATATAATGCTGCTTGGACTGTTGAATACGCAGGCTTTGGCTCAGATATTAGCTATGTTAAAAACACAGTTAAAGGTTCGTATAACTATGCAATTACTGATGATTACGTGTTAACAGTAGCAGGTAGATCAGGTTACTTGTGGGATATTAATAATGATACTCCAATTACTGAAAACTTTAGAGGTGGCGGTAGTACTTTAAGAGGTTTCGCTCCTTCAGGAATTGGTCCTAGAGATCGAACAACAAACGATGCTTTAGGTGGGCAGTTCATGATTGGACATAACGTTGAAATGCGTTATCCTATTCCAGGTATGAAAGATTCAGGAGTTAATGGTATCTTATTCTGGGATGGTGGCTTAGTAACATCATTAGATGATCCTTATGGTATTGTTGAAGATGATAATCTATACCGTCAATCTGTTGGTACAGGTTTCTTCTGGAGAAGTCCATTAGGTCCATTAAGATTTGAATTTGGTATACCAATTGTATCTGCTGATGAAGATGAAAAAGAAGTATTCTCATTCAGCTTCGGTACTCGTTTCTAAATATAAATTAAAATAATAAACACTGGTTTATAGCCGGTGTTTATTATATGTTATTTACTTTTTTATGGAAAGTAGTATAATATTATATAGTATAAAGTAATTAAAGGAACCCATTATGAAAAAATTATTTACATTATTATTAGCTTTAGGGGTAACTACAGGTATAAGCTTAGAAAATGCTTTTGCTGATCGTTTACCTGTTAAAGAAAGAATTGATAGATTAAAAAATAGTATGGCTGCAAATAAAGCTTCTTTAGATAGTAAAAGAGCTTATAAAGGTCAACGAATGAAAAATTATACAGGTGTTTTAGGTGCTTCAGAAGGTCCTAGAAAAACTGTATCTCAAAGTGAATTTAGTCAAAATCAAGCAAAAAGAAATCAAATAAGAAACGAAAATAAGACTAAAGTTAATAATAAAGTAGGTAGTTATAAATCTGGTTATAGAAGAAACGCAAGACAGATTCAATATGAGCAAACTAAAAAACGATATAAGGCTGAAAAGTATAAAAAACAGCATTTAGGAGATACTTTTGGTGATAAAGTATCAGCAGCTCAAGGTAAACCACAGAATCAATAATAAATAAGTAAAGTATAAAAAGTCTATCTTAATTGATAGGCTTTTTTCTGTCTTTTAACTAATTGCTTACAAAATATAAGTGTTAGATTGATATATGTTAATGCATTTTTTGTTGAATTTATGTATATTTCAGTTGCTTTTATTTCAAAATTTAGTAAAATAAAAGGATACAAATTCAAAAAGGGGAATTAGCTTATTATGAAAAAACTTATGTTGGTGGCTGCGTCATTTATTTTAGCAGCAAATGTAAACGCTCAAGTGGCAGTTGTAGATACTCAATATGTATTTGAAAATGCAAAAATTACAAAAAAAGTTAATGAACAAATTCTGGAACTAACAAAGCAGGCTAAAGAAAAAATTAAATCAGAAGAAAGTAGTTTATCTAAAAAGCAAGAAAAATTAAAATCACAAAAAGCTGTTTTAAGTAGTGATGTATATGCTCAAAAAGAAGAAGCTTTAAAGCAAGCTATTATTGCATTTAGAAAAAGCTTTAAAGAAATTCAAAAAGATTTAAACTTAAAGAATAAAGAGAAAAAGCAAGAAATTGCTGAAAAAATATCTCAAGCAGTAGATACAATTGCAAAAGAAAAAGGCTATGATGCGGTTATTTCTAAAACATTTATTATGTACAATAAAGAATCAATTGAAATTACAGATCAAGTTCTAAAAGAGCTAAACAAATAAGGCTTTTAGCTGCCAGTAAAAATAATGTTATTTATTATGAGATAGGTCTATATATCACTATAGACCTATTTTTTATGGTTTACTTTTTGTATTTTAACTATTATAATATTAATAAGTAAATCCAACTTTTTCCGTTTTAAAATTTTTTAAGGAGTAGTTCATGACAATGCTTCATGATCAACTTAATAAAGCGGTTAATAGAGTAATCGCTTTACGCAAAGAACAGGGTCATCAATCAGTTTTAAAAGTTGATGACTTTAAATACCAAATTTTTAGTGGAAACAGTTACATTCGTTTAAAATCTTCTAAGGCTGACGCTTCCGAAGATAAACGTAAGTTAAAGTTTCCAACAGTTATAATAGATGCCTTAGATCCTGTTGAGCAGGATGATAGTAATCCCCGGGCTTCTGATAATTTTTTTAATTTTTCTAAAGACATGTTTTTAGCAGATTTTATGCGTCAATTAGCATATTTTGCAAAAGAAAAGGGCGGTGAATTGGCTGATGTAGTTGATAATTTGGAAAATATCAATAGATTACAAAAGCCTGTTTTTGATGATTTCAAAATTGATAATGATGTCATAATCGCCTGGTTGTTCTTTTTTGATGATATAGCAAAGTCAGAAAGCAGAAACATTCGTAATTTGACAGTTAAATCACAAAACAGCCTGTCTCGTAAAAGGTCAACGGCTAGAAAGCCTAAACCGGCTAAAAAAGTAAAACCTATTCCGTTAGGACTTGGTTATCAGGCTGTTACTGATCTTATAAAAACCAAAATTACTACAGAATGTGGTAGCTCAACGTATTCAATCCATGTTAAACAAGGGATAGAAGACGGAGAGTATAAATTTCAATTTTGCAGAAAAGGTAAAGCTTTAGGAAAATGCTTTTATGCAAGTAAGGGTATGATTCGTGCAGCAGGGTCGCAGTACTTAAATGCTAGACGGCATTTTGTTGTAGATTCTGAGATTGATCAAGCAATTGATGCGCTTCTACCCAACTATGAAATTTTAGAAAAACCACTATTTTTAAATGATAAAGGAGATCCTTTAGATATCCCCTCAGAAAAGCTGATATACGCTTTACTGATGTTCACAAATCACTGGAAAGTAGTTCCAGTTTGTAAGAAAAAAGAAGCTGTAATGGCTTAATATGTAGAACTCTTAGCAGCTTTTGCTGTTAAGAGTTCTTTTTTTATTCATATGATGATAGTTTGCAGTAATCATCACTATTCTAAAGTTAAAGAAAGGTGATAGCTATGAACTTTTACAAATCAAACGTATATCTAGGAAAAAATACGCCAGTTCTATTTTTAAATGGAGCTTTCTGTAACTCTCTTATTTGGGAAGAAAACTATCTAGACTATTTTTTAGAAAATGGTTTTGATTGTTATACTCATGATTATATCAATACTCCCTCAACTAGTTTTGATGATTATGTTTATCAAATTCTTGAGTGTATTGATGCAATTGGAGAGCCTCCGGTTATTGTAGCTCATTCAATGGGGGCGGCAGTAATTCAAAAACTGTATTCTCAGTATAAAATTGAATTTCCTGCATGGGTTCTTATAGCGCCAACTCCACCTCGTGAGTATTTTAAGACTGCTTTATCAATTCGTTTGTTTAATTATTCGTTGTATTGTAACTTTGTTGAAATGCAGTTACAGGGAGCTCAGGCAATAAAACCAAGGAATATTAAGTATGCATTATTTTCTTCTAGCTTTAATGTTGAAAAAGCTAAAGATTATATGCCAATGATTTGTCCAATGCCGGATAGCGTTATTACATCTGCAATTTTTTTAAATATTGATGATGTAGATTTACAAGTTAACTTTCCGGTATTATTGCAGGCTGCAAGTAATGATGTATTAGTTTCAGGTAGATGTATGGATATAACTAAGAAAACTTATAACCAAAAAGTTACTCAGTATAATTGTGGCCATGGTATTATGCTTGATCGTCAATGGCAATCAGCAGCTTGTGATGCTGTTGAGTTTATTAATCAATGTATTGAAGTTAAATTGACGGATGTTGCCTAGAATGATAAAAAAAGATAAAAAGACTGTGCTGTGAAGCACGGTCTTTTTTTTATTGCTTAGTTATAGTTGTTAAAGTGCTTTATTATTGACAACTTTTATAAAAAAGAATAGTATATAAGTATGTCTTAATCTACTAAAAATAAAAAAAACAATAGAGGCAAATTTATATGAAATTTACATCAGCAAAAGCTCAAACAAAACAACATAAGCCGGTACTATTTTTACATGGTGCTTATTGTGATAGCTTTGTTTGGGAAGAACATTACATTAACTACTTTTCAGAAAAAGGCTTTGATTGCTACTCTTTAGACTTTGAAAGTGAAGAATCATTGTTCTCTTTAAACCCAACTACGGTTAATACGTATGTTAATCAAGTTTTAGAGTGCATTAAGCAAATAGGGGAGCCTCCGATTATTGTTGCTCATTCAATGGGTGCAGCAGTAATTCAAAAACTATATTCTAAATATAAAATTGAATTCCCTGCATGGGTTTTAATGACTCCAACACCTCCAAGAGGTTATCATATTTCTTCTCAAATGATGATGTTATCAGATCCTACATTATTTAATCAAATGTATATGTTACAAATGCTAGGTAAAAATTTTGTTGATCCTGGTCTTGCTAAACATGTTTTATTTGCAGATGATTTTGACGAGAAAAAAGCAGAGTCATATTTGCCAATGATTAAAAGCATGCCTCATAGCTTGGTTTATGATGTTATGACAATGGTACTTTGCGATCAAGATTTAAAAGTTGATTTTCCAGTAATGCTTCAAGCTGCAGAATCTGATAAGCTTATTACAAGAACCGACGTAGAAACTGTTGAAAAAACTTATGATATTAAAGCTACTTATTATGATTCAGGACATGCAATCATGCTAGATAAAAGTTGGAAAACTGCAGCAGATGATGTTATTGTATTTTTAGAAGAAAAAGCAAA
>DMEM01000155.1 GCA_003450915.1 Alphaproteobacteria bacterium | reverse complement strand
CCGGTACCGGTAAAACTAAAGTTTTAACAACTCGTTTAACACATATTATTAAAACAGGTGCTGCGACACCAAGTCAAATTCTAGCTGTTACATTTACCAATAAAGCCGCTGCAGAAATGGCAGAAAGAATTGAGGATATATTAGGTCACTCAACAGATGGTATGTGGCTGGGAACATTCCATAGCTTATGTGCAAGAATTTTAAGAAAACATGCAGAGCTAGTTGCACTGGGCTCTGATTATATTATTATTAGTATTGATGATCAGAAAAAACTGATTTCACAAATTTATGCAGATGCAGGTATTGATGATAAAGAATACCCTGTGCGTGATATGATTAGTAAAATCTCAAAATGGAAAGATGATGGTAAATACCCAGAAGATTTAGATGAAGATGAGCGTAAAGAAGTTGTAGGGCAAGCTGGTAATATCTTTAAAACATATCAGCAAAGGCTTCAAGAGCTTAATGCATGTGATTTTGGCGATTTACTTCTTCATGTTATGAAAATTTTTAGAGATAATAATGAGATTTTAAGAATCTACCAAGATCAATTTAAATATATAATGGTAGATGAGTATCAAGATACAAACGGTACTCAGTATTTATGGTTAAGACTTTTAGCACTATTACGTAAAAATATTTGTGTTGTTGGCGATGATGATCAGTCTATTTATGCATTCCGTGGAGCGATTGTTGGTAATATTTTACGTTTTGATACCGACTTCCCCGGGGCTAAAGTTGTTAGATTAGAGCAAAACTATAGATGTTCAGGTAATATTTTAAGAGCAGCAGGTGCTGTTATTAAAAACAATACAGAACGACATGATAAAGAACTTTGGACAGCTGATTCTGGCGGCGCTTTAATTGATCTTAGGCCAATGAATGATGAGTATAATGAAGCAAGAGCTGTAGCAGCTCAAATTAAACAGCATAGAAATACAGGTGGTGCATGGGCTCAATGTTGTGTTCTGGTTAGAACAATGATGCAAACACGTCCAATTGAAGAAGCATTCAATAAAAACGATATTCCTTATCAAGTTGTTGGCGGACAGAAGTTCTATGAACGTAAAGAAATTAGAGATGCTGTTGCCTATTTAAGATTAGTAGCATTAGCAAGTGATGACTTAGCTTTTGAAAGAATTATTAATGTTCCAAAACGTGGTATTGGTGATACAACAGTAAAACTAATACGTCAACGAGGTAGAGCTCAAAAACTACCGATGTTTGAAGCATGCCGAGTTGGTATTAGAGAAGGCATATTCTCAGCAAGAGTAGGTGGATTGATACAAGAATTTATTAATGTTGTTGATTCATGGAAGGCTGTAGCTGAAGAATGGGCTCCTTCGGAATTATTAGAAAGAATTTTAGAAGAATCTGGCTATGTTAAAATGCTAAGAGCAGATGTTAACAAAGAAGAAGCTAAAACTCGTTTAGACAACTTAAAAGACTTACTTAGAGCAACCGATGAACATGAAACAATAGGTGACTTTTTAGAGCACGTTGCTTTAATTACCGAAGGCGCTGAAGAAAATATTAACAATGTTAAGGTTATGACAGTTCATGCAGCTAAAGGTCTTGAATTTGATACAGTATTTATGCCAGGTCTTGAAGAAGGCTTATTCCCTCATAAACGTAGTATTGACGAAGGTTTTGCAGCTGTTGAAGAGGAACGCCGCTTAATGTATGTAGCAATTACTCGTGCAAAGCGTAGACTTATTATGTCATATGCTGCTACAAGACGTAGTTTTGGTCAAGCAGTTGAAAACTGCGAGCCAAGTAGATTCTTAGCAGAACTACCAGATGATGTTCTTAAAATTGTTAGAATTGCTCAATCATCAGCTAAAGATAACTGGGTTAAATCTCGTAAAGATAAATATAAGAATTACTCAGAAGTTGATATGGATAAAGCTATTTCTCAACAAGAAGGGGCTAAAATTGCCCAAAATGGTATGGATGATATGAAAGCTTTAGGATATGAAATCGGCAAACGAGCATTTCATAAAAAATTCGGTTATGGTCGAATCAACGGATTTGAAGGAGCCGACCAAGATAGAAAAGTTATTATCACTTTTGAAAAGCATGGTAAGAAAAAACTACTTGCAATCATGGCAAACTTAGAAATTAGATAAGTTATAATATATTAAAAAATAAAAAGGCACTCGATTAAGAGTGCCTTTTTCTTCGGTAGTTAGTTTTTTAACCTATAATCTTTTTGTGAGGAAGGTTAAAAGCAGCTACAATATTGTTACTGTTGTCGTATCCACGATGATTTAGCAAAGAAAAATCACCATGGTTAAGTTTTTTATTTCCTTTTTTAGCAAGGGCGAAATTGATACTTTCTGATAACTTAGATATTAATTGCTCCTTAGTTGATGATGTAGAATTTACCGATCCGATGAGAACCTTTACCTCTGTAGGGTTAGAGGATGTATCCAAATTCACTCCTAAGAAGTGCTCATCGTCAAACTCTTCTAATTTAGAAGACATGAGGAAGCTAGCAATTTGTAGCACTTCATTAAGTTCATGACTATCTTTTGTACTATGTTTTTTAACTCGGTTTAGTAGAGTAAAAAATCTACTTTTAATCAGGTTTAAAAGATCTTTGCTAGTCGTAGAGTAGTAATAATTAATAGCGCCTGTAATTATGGGTGCATTATTATTCGTTTTATGACCTTCCTTTAAAACTTTTAATTCATTTTCCATAACCTTTAGGTTGCATGATGCAAAGTTAAACAAATATAAATTAAGAAGATCTATTGTAAAGTCTATAGATGCATTGTTTTTGCATACTTCATCTTTAGCACCATAAAGTCCAGAGCTATAACTAAGCCCCATATAAAATAAATTATATGCAAGGTTATAGATATTAAATTGATCTCCTTTATGAATAAAGTTTTTCAAAATCCCACAGAACAAAAACAGATCATCTAATGTTTTAACTTCTAGATTAGATCTTAAATTTGCTCCATGCTCTTGCATAAATTTACTTTGAATATCTTCAAGTTTATGTTTACTTCCCAATAGTCCCCATAAGTTACCATAGGTTGGTTGAGTAGGTTTTCCAACGATTGGACCGTAGTTTTTATACCAAAGATCGGAAAACTCACGCACTTTATTTATCTTTCTTATTCTATTAGATGATACATTTCTATAGTTTTGACTATCTAGATAGAATGAGAATTTAGCAGATCTGTTAACAATCCCCATGTTCCCTTCGTTAGATATAGATTCTATTACATTTCCGGGTGTTTTAACACTTGCATTGTCTTTGAGAAGGGTAGGGTTTATTTTTGTAAAACACACACTTGTAACTGTTTCAAATAGAAGATACCCTGCCGGACTTAATGTAGTTGGTATATTGTCAGTGGAGGGCTTACGTGCAAAATTTATAATTCTGCCATTAGCTTTAACCTTTTCATAAAGTTTATGTACTAAATCAATATTTTTGGAGTTTTTGCGTTTTAGTGCATTAGAACGCAAACAGAATACGTATTTTGCTTCGTGACTTCTTGAAGTTAGATAGCCGCCTCCATCATAGTATTCTCCTTCTTCAGGATACTCGCAGTAAACAGCACATTCATCAATATAAAAATTAATCCCAAGCTCATCTAAGTAGCTTTTGATCTCATTTTTATACGGATCTTTATCTGTTGCAACAATTACAACCCTACAATCAGGATCTTCAGAGTCATTATAAGAAAATAATGCATTTGCTACAGTTAAAGGAAGAACATCTTTTGACATTCCCAAAGCAGGTAGGTTATTTACTTTCTTTCGAAGGTCTTCTTTAAACGAAATAGTCATTGTACTATCCTTAACCTTACAAAGGCTGTGTAGTTTATTAGTTTTTCCTGTTATTAGCTTTAAGCGAATAAAGGAGTAAAAGGTATATCATTGGTTATTATACTTAATACTAATTATAATATAAAAAGTTGAATAGTCAAGGTTATGAAAAATTACAGGTTATTGTGGTAAAGTTATGAATTGTCAGTTATTAATTAAATGCTAATTACCAGTATTATTAACTTTGATACTGTAGGTAAGATTGGCTTCTTGATAGTCATAGCTGTGATGTATCCTGTATTCTACTATGCACTACAGGAGAAAGATAAGGACCTAAAAGTTATTAAGTTCATGCGTAAATTGCTGGCTTAATAAAAAACAAGAAGAAAGGCTAGGAGTTAAACTCCTAGCCTTTTTGTGTTTCTTATTCGCAAGTAGGGTACTGGAAATGGTTTTTAACCTTTTCCATGCTCATATTTTCATAATATGAAACAGGGGCATTCATCAGCAGAAGTTGTACAATACCAGTTTTTTCAAAAATATTGGCGGTAATCACCGATAGTTTTGTCATATGATCAACATCTGAATTAATCACCGTTTGTCCATAGCTATTTGTGCAGTATGCTTTTTGTGCTTCAGGTATGAGAACTTCTACTGTAGCAGGGCTAAGCTCAGGTAGACTTGCCATTGTTGTAAGGCTAACCCATGGGTTAACAACTGCAAAAAAGCCAATTGTTGAAAACAAAGCAGCACGAGTGATTTCATTAAACGTATTTGATGCGTTCATGATATGTTCCTTTTTGAAATGTATAGAAAAAAATAAAGCGGTTATTTATGTATACACCACATCATAAGAAATAAGCTGACATAAAAAAACCACCTTTCGGTGGCTTTTTTCGTTATTGTAGAGTCAAGTGAGTTTTATTTTTAACCCATTGATGAAAAACGTATAAGCAATAATATAAAACCAACAACAGCAGCCCCAACAATCAAAGAAAGAGGAATCTCTTTTTTCTTCTTTGCTTTCATTGACTGTTTTTCTTGAGTGTTCTTCTTTTGTGGCTTATGAGAGTAGCTCTTATGTTCAACCGATAGTTCTCTTTCGGATATAGAGTTAATACTTTTGTGAAATATTGATACCATTTTTCACAAAAGTATTAACTCTATATCCGAAAGAGAACTAT